>CAZFQH010000323.1:1606-5183 GCA_964520805.1 uncultured Acidobacteriota bacterium
GTATGGTCCGATAACTCGGTGTGATCGAGTCAATTGGCGACTGCGACAACAGGCTGGGACCGCCAGCATTCCAGGGGCTCCCCCTCGTGCGCCCTTTCCTTCTCGCGACTTCGCCTTCAGACCGCGTGGACGGCTCCTCCTCGAACGTGCTTCGCCAGCATCCCGCAGGCGGCATGGATGTCCGGACCGCCCGAGTATCGGCGCACGAACGGTATACTGTGGGCGGAAAGCGCGTTCAGAAACTCGCCACGCTCCGCGTCACTCGCGCGGGTGAACCGGCCGGTCGGATCATTCACGTCGATGACCGAGAGCCGAACCCTCTCGCCCTTGAACAGGCGCCCGAGTTCAATCGCTTCATCCGCCCCGGTATTGACGCCGGACATCAGCACCCACGCAAGGTTGATGACGTTGCGCTGTCGCTTGGCCAGCCGCTTCATCGCCTCGGCCAGCGCTTCCACCGGCCACCGGCTCGCCACGGGAAGCAACGACTCTCGCTTCTGCGGGAGCGCCGAGGTTAAGGAAAGAATCAGACGGTAAGGTCGCGCTTCGTCAATGTATCGCTCAATCATGGGAAGCAGACCCACCGTTGATATGGTGATCCGGTCGCTGCCGATGCGTCCACCGCAAGGGTGGCGCAAAACGTCCGCCGCGGCCATCACGTTGTCGTAGTTTTGAAAGGGCTCGCCCTGGCCCTGGAACACGACCCCGGTCACCGGGCGCTCGGGCGATTCGGCGCGAACGCGCAAAACCTGGTCGACGATCTCCCAGGGCTCGAGGTTTCGCTCGAAGCCCATTCGGCCGGTTTCGCAGAACGCGCACTTGAGCGCGCAACCCGCCTGGGACGAGACGCAGACCGAAAAACGCGGCTGCTCCAGCGGAATACGAACGGTCTCGAAGACCCGGCCGTCGCCGGCGCGAAAGAGGTATTTGACGAAAGGGTCGACGGCGCTGCGCCTGCGGTCGGTGACCTCCAGACGCTCGAGCCGCCCCCCTTTCAGCAAGGCCTCGGCCTTCGTCTTCTTGAGGCCGGGGATGTCGTCAAGGTCATCGCGGTAGGAGTACACGAGGCGCGTGATCACCCGTCGGGCCTGCGACATGTTGAACCCAATCTCCGGATAGGTCTCGACCAGGGTTTCCGGGGTCAATCCGCGAAGGTGGGCCGCGTTTGGAGAAAGGGCCCGCTCATTCACACCGACGACGATATCAGCCAGGTCCCCCTTAGCAGCTAGCCCATTCCGACGGTGCGGAAGGGCCACCGCTCGCGAGCGCGAAGCCCCTTGGGGGACTGGAGTCTTTGCCTCTGCCGCGCAGACTGCTAGTCAGGCTCGGCGCGGGAGCGTCTGGTCACAATCGCGAGAATTCCCGCCGGGCTCACCTGGGATCGAGCCCGCGCGCGGGCGCGCACGTGCCGATGGACCAGGATCAGCACCACTCCCACGAGCAGAAGCAGGTGAATGGCTCCGCCAAACGAGTAGCCGGTCACGAGCGCGAGCACCCAGATCACGAGTAGAACGGTGGCGGCAATTTCGATCATCCGGGTGCTCCTCTTCGCAAACGGGTGGGATTCCCCATTCATCCTGTCCTGATCGGTCCGTCCGGTTCTGTGCGATCGCCCACGTAGAGACCGAAGTCGGATTGACCGGAGCCCGGGGTTTCGGATCTACTTCGCCCATCGCAGGCGGGTTCGGGCGACCCCGGCGCGTTCCTCTCTTTCCTCGGAGTTCCAAAGATATGCTCGGACACCGCTTCGTTCTCTCAACGGGCCTCGCCGCCCTTCTCGGCTTCCACGGCGCACCGGCACGAGCACAGGACCGAGGCGACCAGCTCAAACCCACACCAAATCGGGGTGCCGACGAGGAGCAAAGGGCCGTTCAAAGCCCTCGTGATTCGCGCCGGCATGCTGATCGACGGCACGGGCGCCCCGCCCCGAGGTCCGGTCGATATCGTGATCGAAGGCAACCGCATCACAAGGGTTCGGCCCTCCGGCACCCCGGGGCTGCCCCTCGCGGCCAATCGCGACCCGAAGAATGCCGACCTTGAGATCGACGCCACCGGCCAATACATCCTGCCCGGCTTCATAGACCTCCACGTCCACGCGGGGGCGAAGCCAAAGAACGACGAGGCGGAGTATGCCTACAAGCTCTGGCTCGCCCACGGCGTCACCACGGTGCGTGGCGTGCCCCTCTCCGACCATGCGTTCTCTTCGAAGGACAAGGACCGCAGCGCCAGGAACGAGATTGTCGCCCCGCGCATCTTCAACTATCAGCGCGCGGGACAAGGCTGGGGGAAGCCGGCCCCCGACACTCCAGAGACCGCCCGGGAGTACGTCCGCTGGGCCGCGGAGAACAACATCGATGGCCTCAAGCTCGGCGCTCACCGGCCCGAGATCATGGCCGCGCTCCTTGACGAGGCGAAGAAACTCGGCCTCGGGTCCACCGCGCATCTCGATCAGGGCGGCGTAGCGCAGATGAACGCCATCAAAGCGGCCCGACTCGGCCTCGGCACCGTCACCCACTTCTACGGCCACCTCGAATCGCTCCTGAAGGACTACGTGGTTCAGCCCTATCCTATGGGTCAGAACAGCAGCGACGAGTACATGCGCTTCGGTCAGGTGGCGCGCCTGTGGGACAAGATCCACACGCCAGGAGGACCGGAATGGAAAGCCTATCTCGAGGAACACCTCAAGCTCGGCACCACCTTCGATCCCACGCTAACCATCTACTCGGCCGGACGCGACGTGTTGAAGTTCCGCAACGCTCCCTGGCATGACAAGTACACCCTGCCTTCGTTGATGGACTTCTACTCGCCTTCCCGCTCGAACCACGGAGCCTACTGGTTTGATTGGACCACCGAGGACGAAGTCGCGTGGCGCAACTTCTACCAGGTGTGGTTCCGGCTGATGAACGACTACAAGAAGATTGGCGGTCGCGTGAGCACGGGGTCCGACTCGGGCTTCATCTACCAGACCTACGGCTGGGGCTACATCAACGAGCTCGAGATGCTTCAGGAGGCGGGGTTCCATCCGCTGGAAGTCATCCAGTCGGCCACCATGAACGGTGCCTTGACGTTGTACGAGCCGAAGAAGAAGCCTATCGAGTTTGGCGTGGTTCGCGCGGGGCTGCTGGCCGATCTCGTCATCACCACCGAAAACCCGTTGCAAAACTTCAAAACCCTCTACGGCAACGGCGCGCTCTACCTCAATGAGAAGACCGGGAAAGAAGACTGGAAGGGCGGAGTGAAGTACACGATCAAGGACGGCATCGTCTACGACGCGAAGAAGCTCCTGGCCGATGTGGCCGCGATGGTCGAGAAGCAGAAGAAGGAACGGGCGGCCAAGAAGTAGCTTGGGTCGGGTGGGCGGAACCGCCACCGCCCCACCGCCGATCACGTCACCCACCAATCGAGGTCCACGGGCGAGGCAAACCTCGCCCGTACGTTTTGGTGCCCCCCAAAACCGTAGGGGCCATGCGCCCTCGCAATGACGTAGGGAACAACGGCCTTGGTGCGGTTGGGGTGCGGTGGGCCGGGCATGCCCGGCGGATCGGGCGGCACGGGCGTGGTTTGACCGAACACCCCC
>CAZFQH010000324.1:0-5178 GCA_964520805.1 uncultured Acidobacteriota bacterium
CGGGGGAATAGGTGACAAGTCGGATGTGGCGTGTGGGGTCGTCGGGAGGGATCGCGAGCAGGCGAACCGCCTCGGTGGCGATTCGCGAGAAAAGAGGCGCCGCCACGTCTCCTCCCTGATTGTTCGGCCCCTTGGGGGTGTCGAGGGACACCAGGATCACCAGGGCGGGGCGGGACGCGGGCACGAACCCCACAAACGAGGCCACGTGATCGATCATCGAGTAGCGCCCGGAAGGCTCGACTTTCTGGGCGGTCCCGGTTTTTCCCGCCACTTCAAAACCCTCGACCCGTGCCTTCTGCCCCGTGCCCGAGATCACCACTTCCCTCAACAGGGCCATCACGCGATCCGCGGTCTCCGGCTCCAGAACCTTGCGCTCGGCCACCGGTGTGAATTCGCGCACGGTTTCGCCGCCCGGCTCTTCCACCTTTTTGACGATGTAGGGCTTCATCCAATAGCCGCCGTTCGCGATGACCGCGGCGGCACTCGTCATCTGGATGGCGGTGACTCCGATCTCCTGGCCGAAGGAGATTGAAGCGAGCGACAAGGAACTCCAGCCCTTGGTGTTCTTCAAGAGTCCCGCGGTTTCACCGGGAAGCCCGACTCCCGTCCGGGTTCCGAAACCGAAAGCCTTCAAAGCGGTGAAGAATTTCTCGCTTCCCACTCGCTGGGCCACCCGGATGACCCCGATATCGCTCGACTTCGCGATCACGTCCTGAAAGGTCAGGGACGTAAAGACCGCATGATCGTTGATGCGGGTGTTGCCGATTTCGATGAAACCGTTGCCGCAATCGATGACCTCAAGGGGCGAAACGACTCCCTCCTGAAGACCGGCGGCCGCGGTCACGATCTTGAAGATGCTGCCCGGCTCGTAGGAATCGGCCACCGCCCGGTTCACGCGGTCCCGTTCGGGGAAACTGGCGAAGCGGTTCGGATTGAACGAAGGCAGGCTCGACATGGCGAGAACCTCGCCGCTCCTCGGATCCATCACCACCGCCACTCCCGAAACGGATCCGGTTTTCCGGATCGCGTCCAGGAGCGCCGTCTCGGTGACATGCTGAATGCGCTCGTCGATGGTCAGGAGGACGGTGCGACCCTCGGTCGGTGGCTTGTCGATTTCGCCGGTCGGCCGTCTTCGCGCATCGAGACGCACGGTGACTCGGGCTTCCCGTCCGCGGAGGTCCTCATCGAGGGCGTACTCGAGACCGGCCATACCCTGCGAGTCGAGGCCCACATACCCAAGGACCGGTGCGGCCAGGTCGCGTTTCGGGTAATAGCGGCGGCTCTCGGTTTCGAAACCCACTCCCTCGAGACGAAGCTCGCGCACCGCCCGCGCTATCGCAGGATCAACCTGGCGCTTAACCCAGACGAAGGAACGATCCTGGCGGAGAAGTGTCAGGAGATCTTTCTGCTCTGCGGTGGAGTAGCCGAGGGCCTGTCCGAGCGCGCGCGCCACCGCGCGGGAATCGCGAATCACCGAAGGGTCGGCATAGATGCTCGGGGCATCCACCGAAATCGCCAGGGGGCGCTCGTTCCGGTCCAGGATCGCTCCGCGCCGGGCTTTGACTGTGATGGTGCGATCCGACTGGCGCTGCGCTTCCTTGACCATGCGGGAATGGCTCAGGACCTGAAGCTCGAAGAGACGCGCGATCAGGATCAGTGCCCACACCGTGCCGCCAATGGCCGCAAAGTACAGACGAAGGTCGTGGTTTCGCCCGCCGGGCGGACGCGTGGGAACGGGTGTGCCCGGCCCGAAGTCCTCGAATCTCAATGTCGTGACCCCGAGGCCATCTCCTGGTTCGCGAACCGGGAGTCCTTGGGAAGATTATGGGGACGTTCCACTACGATGACGTCGGTCGGTGCGGGCGAGCGGAGGCCGAGGGAACCGGTGGCGATCATCTCTACTCGTTTCAAGTCCTCGAGGGCCGCCTTCTCGAGCCGCAGTTCCCGGTTCTCCTCCCGCAGCTTCTCCTGCTCCCGCTGAAGTCTGCCCGCGGTGGATCCGGTATCGCGCAGCGCCGCGCGAGGCCAGCCATACGCGGCAAACAGGCTGATGAGAATCAGAGCGATGCCCCCGATCCAGAGCAGGTCTTTGGAGATCCGGTCGTCACGCGTGCGGACCACTCTGCGGTTGTCGATGGAGTCTTCGACGTGAACGGCGTGGATGCGATCAACTTTCATGCTCCCCCTCCGTTCTCGGTCGCGAGTCTTTCGATCACCCGAAGCCGCGCGCTGCGCGAGCGCGGATTCTGGCGCTCCTCATCGAGCTGAGGCATCACAGGTTTGGGGGTCAGTAGGTTGAAGCCCCCGTTTCTTTTCAAGGATCGGAAGACGTTTTTCACGATGCGGTCTTCCAGGCTGTGAAAAGCGATGACGGCGAGCCGCCCCCCAGGACGGAGAAGATGGGCGAGGCGAGAAAGGCTTTCGTCCAGGCCTTCGAGTTCAAAGTTGGTGGCGATGCGAAGCGCCTGGAAGGCGCGGGTCGAAGGGTCGAGCCCGGGTCGACCGCGAGCGTCCCGCCGCACCAGGCTCGAGAAAGCGCTCGTGGTCCAGCGCCTTTGTGTTCTCCGCTCCATGACGATCGAGCGGGCGATGGCGCGAGCCTTCGGCTCTTCGCCGTATTCGGCGAGGATGCGCTCGAGTTCTTTTTCCGTCGCCGTGTTGAGAATGTCCGAGGCGGTGCGACCCCCGCGCTGGTCCATCCGCATATCGAGAGGTGCCTCGAACCGGAAGCTGAAGCCGCGCTCGGGGTCATCGAGCTGAAGCGAACTGACGCCGAGATCGGCGATCGCGTAGTCCAGGCTCGGGTCGGGGAGTTCGGTGAGACCCCCACGAAAATCGGCGTGCCGGAACGAGACTCGTTCTTCGAAGTCGTGGAGCTTTTGACGAGCGATGGCGAGAGCGTTCTCATCGCGGTCGAATGCGAGAAGTGTGGCACCCGGGTGAGCTTCGAGCAGCGCGCGCGCATGCCCGCCCGGACCGACCGTAGCGTCGAGGATGCGTGTGGTGGGCGTCGGTGCGAAAGAGAGGATCTCCCGCAAGAGCACCGGAATGTGCGCGGGAGGTTTTGTGGGCTCCACATCAGATCCCGAACTCCGCGAGTTGCTGCGCGTCCGCATCCGTGAAGGGATCGGTCTTGAAGAGCTTGTCTTCGAGTCGCTTCGAGTTCCAGACCGCCAGGTGATTCTGCTGGCCCAGCACCGCCACGTCGCCCTCCATCGAAGCCATCTTTCGAAGAATCTGAGGAATGAGAATGCGGCCCTGACCATCCACCTGCGACACCTGGCCGAAGAAATTCACGCGTTCAAGGAATCGCTGACGGGCGGGATGAGCCTGGGGCATAGCGGCAAGCCGGGTCTCGATTTCTTTCCAGGCGGCGAGCGGGTAGATGCGGACGAACTCTCCGGAGATCGAGGTGACGAAAAAATCGCGAGCGGACTCCGTCAATACCCCCAGGAACGCCGAAGGGATCTTGAGCCGGCCTTTGTCGTCTATTCGTGCAGGATGGTTTCCGCGCAGCATGTTCTCGCCCAAGGTGGACCACTTTTGGCCAATAATTTCCACAGCCACTCTAGGGCAGGCTCGCGAACGTGTCAACCGCGAACTCGCGAAAGCGAGCGGGAACCTAGGCTTGGACTGTGGATGGGCGAGCCGGCCCGAATCCAAGCTCTGTGGAAGCCGCGTCGAGCAGGGCTTCAGCTTCGTCCGCGTACTTCAACCAACCCGCTTTCGGCCAGATTTCGAAGCGATCCATGGCCCCAATAACCACCACATCCCGGTCCAGGTCGGCCAAGCGGCGTAGTGCGGGCGGCACCAGGATGCGCCCCTGGGTATCCAGGCGGGATTCGTGGGCGCGGGAGGCGAGCACTCTGGACAGGTCGCGTGCCTTTCGTGAAAAGGCCGGCAGGGAGAGCACCTGTTTTTCCAGAGAAAGCCAGGTTTCGCGGGGGTATCCGGCGATCGCGTCGTCAAAGAAGGTAAGGACGAACGCCTCGCCGGAGTCCTCAACTTTCCGCCGAAAAGCCGGAGGAATGGCGACCCGCCCCTGGCGATCCATCCGGCAATCGAAGCTTCCCGCGAACACGGGCCCCAGTTTTCCACATTTTCATCCACTTTTCCACAGCCCTGCGAGTTCCCGGCCCGGAACGAGGAGCTATTCGGAGGGCACTGTTAGGCTCCACGGCCTTGACCGCGCGCGAATACCTTCGATCCCGATCGTGGCTGGGCCAGAAGTTCGGCATTCAGACCATGACCCTGCTGGTCCGCGAACTCGGCCATCCCGACCGCTCGTTTAAGAGCATCCTCGTCGCCGGTACCAACGGAAAAGGTTCGGTCAGCGCTTATCTGGATGAAGCGCTTCGGTACGCCGACTTGAAGGTGGGTCGCTATACCTCGCCCCATCTCATCGATATCCGCGAGAGGATGACCGTTTCCGGTCGCAATATCGGGAACGCGGAGTTCAACCGCTTCGTCCTCGAGGTTTCAGATGCGGCGGAGAGGCTGCTGGTCCGGGGGGAAATCGCCGCCCATCCGAACCACTTCGAAATTCTCACGGCGGTCGCGTTCCTCTATTTCCGGAAGTGCGCGGTGGATGTTGCGGTTCTGGAAGTGGGACTGGGCGGAAGACTCGATGCCACGAACGTGTCATCGCCCCTTGTCTCAACCATTGTGAGCATTGACTTCGATCACGAGGAATATCTGGGCTCCACCCTCGCCGACATCGCCCGCGAAAAGGCCGGCGTGATCCGCCGAGGCCGCAGCGTGGTTCTCGGCCCCATGGAGGCGGAGGCCGAGCGGGCCATCCTTGCAACCGCTCGCTCGAAACGCGCCCAGGTCGTCTCCGCAATGAACGGTGTGAGCCTGCGCCCGGCCCATCCAGGCCTTCACGTGAAGACCCCGCTCGGTCGATACAAGAACGTCGTCCCCCTGCCCGGCGCCCATCAACGCATCAATCTGGTTGTGGCCATTCGTTCTCTGGAGGCTCTTGCTCAAGCCGGGGTGCGTCTCAACCTTGAGGGTGCGGTGGCCGCGATGAGCCGCACCCGCTGGCCAGGGCGGCTGGAGCGATTCGAAGGCCGCCCGGCCTTCCTCCTCGACGGAGCCCACAACGAAGCGGGCGCCCGCGCCCTCGCGGAGTATTTGAAGGAGACCGGGACGTCCCACGTGCTCGTCTTCGGAGCG
>CAZFQH010000325.1:0-5149 GCA_964520805.1 uncultured Acidobacteriota bacterium
GGTTTTGTCGCGGAGATCAAGCGGGCTCTTGGCGACCATCCGGATGCGTCCTCCGGGCTGGAGCTGGAGATCACCGAAAGCCTGATCATGGAGGACGTCAAAAACAGCATCACCACCCTGCGCGCGATCCGCGACCTCGGCGTCACCATCGCCATCGACGACTTCGGCACGGGCTTTTCCTCGCTCAGCTATCTGGCCCGCCTGCCCATCGACACCCTGAAGATCGACCGCTCCTTCGTTATCGAGATGACCACCGGTCGGCAGGGGCTGGCCCTGGTCTCCACCATCATCAACCTCGCCCATTCGCTCAAGCTCAAGGTGGTGGCGGAAGGTGTAGAGACCGACGAGCAGTCGCGGCTGCTTCGGCTGCTCGGGTGCGAGGAGATGCAGGGTTTCCTGTTCAGCGAAGGCCTCCCGGGCGACGTGTTCGAGTCGAGGTATCTCGCCCGGCCGTCTGCCGCCCGAGAAGCGGTGGCGGCGGTCCCCCCGGACGGCATAGGGCTCATTGGTCGGCCATGAGGCTCGCTAAGTCTGCTAGCAGACAGAAGGGGATGGTGGCAAACGTCTACTCTCGGGATGACGGGGTTGTCCCCGTCCCACCAAGAAGGGAGCGACACCCGTGCTGCACGACTTTTTAACCACAAATACCGCCGAAATCATCAAACGCTCCCGGGCCAAGGTCGCGAGCCGCACCGATCCCCTGCCCACCAAGGACGAACTGAAGAACGGCGTTCCGCTCCTCCTGGAGCAGCTGATAGACCGGCTCCAAATGACCACGACGGACAGCGTCGCCATTGAAGCGAGCGCCGCCACCCATGGCGGAGAACTGCAGGGCATGGGCTTCTCTCTAAGCCAGGTCGTTCGCGGCTATGGAGACCTCTGCCAGTCCATCACGCAGTTGGCCGACGAGAAGAAGGCGCCCATCACCGTCGTCGAGTTCCAGACCTTGAACCTCTGCCTCGACGATGCCATGGCTTTTTCGGTGACGGAATACGAACGCCGGCGGGATGCGGCAACCGCCTCCAACGGGATCGAGCGTTCCGGGATCCTGGCCCACGAACTGGGCAACCGGGTTACCGCCGCGCTGGTCGCGTTCAAGATCCTCCGGAAAGGAACGGTCGGCATAGGCGGAAACACGGGAGCAATCCTCGGACGCAGCCTTCAGGCCATCCAGGACCTGGTCAGAAACTCGGTCGCCGGCGTGCGGCTCGAATCGGGACTGGGGAAGCCCGAGCGCCTTTCGGTGGCCGAGATCATCGGCGAAGTCAGAGACGAGGCCTACGCGGAGGCCGATCTCGAAAGCATCAAACTGGTCGTCTCATCGCCTGCCTCCGGGATCGATGTAAGCGCCGACCGGCAGATCCTCGCAGCCGCCATCAACAACCTGCTCCTCAACGCCTTCAAGTTCAGTTGCCCCGGCGGCCACGTGTCGCTGCGCGCGACCGCCACCGCCGAACGCGTCCTCATCGAAGTCGAGGACCAGTGCGGAGGGCTGCCTGAGGGCAATTCCGAGGATTTATTCCAGCCTTTCGAGCAGCGGGGGACCAATCGGAACGGCCTCGGCCTCGGCCTTTCCATCAGCCGCAGGAGTGTGGACGCCATGGGGGGCAGGATCGCCGTGCGCGATCTCCCCGGCCAAGGCTGCGTGTTCTCCATCGACCTGCCAAGGCTGCCCATCGCCTGACCCCGCTAGCGCAAAACTGAATCCATCTGCTGCGCAAGGAGGGAAGCCATGACCCGATTTCCTTCCGGAGTCATGTGCAACGAATCGAGAAAGTAGGCCGCGTTGCCCGTCGTCGCGATCTTCGGGCTGCCACCCGCGAGGACGCCTACGTCATAAAGCGGCACCGAGAGACGCTGGGCAACCGAGGCGAGAACCGCCGAATACTCCGTGTGCGCGGGCTTCCCTCCGGGGATCAACCGGCTGGGCAACGCGATGAAATGTGGCGTCGCGCCGGCATCGCGAACCTCCTTGACAAAGGCTTCAAGGTTTGCGGAGTAGTGGGTGAGCGGCACTCTCGCGATCTTTGGCACCGCCTGCTCGCCAGGCGCCGGAAGTCCGCGCCGCAGCCAGACGGATTTCATCAGCCGGTAGATCGCCAGATTGCGGAGCGTCTCGTCGGCTCTGCCTGAGGAGAATGCGATTCGCTCGGCGAACTCTGCGTCGGTGATGGGTCGCGCGGTTCCGTCGTTCCAGCCGATCAACAGGCTGACGTGATCGACCCGCTGAAACGTGAGCTGTCTACGCAGCCAGCGGCGAGTCTGATAGCTCGTGTAACCCGTGACACCGGCGTTTCGTACTTCGATACCGCGGGCTCGCAACAGTGTTCCCAGTGCCGCCGGGTAGCTCTCGTCGTCGCTCACGCCGAAGCCGAAGGTGATCGAATCGCCGAAGCACAGCAGCCGTTTGGAGGGATAGTCGGGCGCCGGAGTCCGTCTCAGGCCGCGTTCGTCGATGGAGACCTGTCCATCCCACAACGGGCCCGAGAATCCGGAAATGGGTTTCCAGAAGACCTCCGGATCCGCCTCCATGAATGGCAGTTCGATGTCCGTGTCGATGCTGCGAACCAGGAATCGCGGCACTTCGCGCAAGCCCGGTTGCGCGAGTCGTGCCGCACCTTCGACGAGGCCAAAGCACAAGGAGGTGAGGAAGACGGAATAAAGTACCGTCTTCGTCCTCGAGAATCGGATCTCGCCCGACGGGACACGCGATGACACAGCCCAGCATACCCGCAGCCCCGGAGCCGATTTCCCGCATTCACGCCCCCCTCGCCCTGGCCGCATTCGCGATGCTGAGCGCGTTGTTCACGTGGCCTCTCATCACCGAGCCCTTCACGCACGTGATTGGCCACGCGATAGGGGAAGGGGTGCCGCCGCTGAATACGTGGGCGATGGCGTCGGTGTGGCACAACCTCTTCACGCAACCAAACGCCGTTCTTCAGGGCACCGCCTTCTACCCTTACGACAATTCGGTCGCGTTCTCGGAACACCTTCTCGTTCCGGCATTGATGGCCGGGCCAGTGGCCGCCATTTCCGGGAACTGGACGCTCGCCTACAACGCGTCCATTTTTACGGCCCTCGTTCTCGCAGCCTTTTTTACCTATCTCCTGACCCGCGAGCTGGGCGCCTCTTTTGCCGGCGGGCTTCTGGCCGGCGGCCTCTACGCCTTCAACACGTGGAACATCAACGAAGTGGTTCGTTCTCAGATTCTCTCGAATGAATTCTTTCCTCTGACTCTTCTCGCCTGCGTTCGCTTTGCGCGTCACACCTCCTGGTTGCGCGCGGTCGCGGTGGGCGGCGCCGCGATGCTGCAAGCACTCAGTTGTATGTATTGGGCGGTGTACCTTCCCTTCCTTCTCGTTCCCGTCCTGGTGGCACTGATCGGATTTCAGGCCCGGCCCTTGCTTCGGGTCGCCAGCACGCTTGGCTTCGCCGCGGTTCTGACCATCGCCTTTGCCTGGCCCTACGTTTCGAACGGACGGGAATTCGGCCACGAAAGAACCACGCCGACGCCGGTGCCCCTCGATCGCTATTTCCAGGTTCTTTCGGAGAACCTTCTGTACGGGGGTGTGCTTGATCACGGTCTGGCGAACCAGAACGCCGCGCATTTCCTCGGATTCGCGGCGATGATCCTGTGCCTGCCCGGCGCGGCGCTGCTGTGGCGAACGCAACGAAGGCTGGCGGTCGGCCTGACCCTGCTCGCCGCGTTCAGCCTGGTCGCGAGTCTGGGTCCGGAAATCTGGCTGGCGGGGCACCACCTCGGCCCGGGCATCTACGGCTTGCTCTTCGAGCATGTCCCGGGGTTCAGGCAGATCCGTTACCCGGAACGCTTCGCGATCTTCGTCAATCTCGTCGTCGCGCTTTTCGCGGGGCTCGGTCTTCGCCGGTTCGAGTCGCGTTCCCGGCTGGGGGCGATCGTGGTCGTCGTCGTGGCGCTCGCGGAACATCTGTCGATCCCGCAATTCCTCGACGCGATGCCGCCGTCCGACATCTCGCGAGGCGTCTACGCCATCATTCGGGATCTTCCGAAGGAAACCGTGGTCGCCGAAGTGCCGTCCACCCGGTACCGGATGGAACGTCGCGACGCCCCTTTGATGTTCTTCTCGATCGCGCATGGAAAGCGCACGCTTGAAGGGTTTACCGGATATTTTCCGCCGCTCTACAGCCTCGCGAAGTGGCATCTCTTCAATTTTCCATCGCCGCTCAGCGTGAAGTTCTGTCCGATCTCGGCGTGAACACCATCGTCGATCGAAGCGATCAACCGCTTCCGCCGGGACTTCAGATCCTGACGACCTCGGGTGACGCGCGTCTGCTTCGACTGCCGCCGCCCTCTCCGGCCTCGTTCCGCGCCGATGGTTTCATTCCGCGCCCTGAAATGGAGGAGATCGCGCGGGACGGCTGGGAGATCCGGCTTCCGGAGAAGGAAGACGACGGCCGCGTTCTTATGGACGGTGACCCGCGCACGGCGTGGACGACGGAGGTGTCGCAATCGCGAGCCCACTTCATTCGTGCGCGCTTCAAGGCGCCGGAGCGTCTTGGACGAATTCGTCTCTACTTCACGCTGCCCGCGGAGTTCCCGATTCGCTTCCGCGTGGAAGGCGTCGTTCCGGACACGGAACGTTCTCCCTTCCTTGGCTTCGACGAGACCTGGGCGTTCACTTCGCTTGCGCGCAGTCTGTGGAAGAACCCGCGGATGGCGGCGATGGACATCGACGTGGAACCGACACTGGTTTCGGGCTTCCGCATCCGCGTGACCGACGACGACGCGTTCCGCATGCCCATCACCATCTCCGAAATCAGAGCGTACCGGGAGCGCTGACGGATGTGGACGCCAAGCGAATGAACTCCGCGTACCGCCGCCCGTGGCGAAAGTCTCCCGGCATTCGCGCGCGAAGCCTCCCCGAAGGGGGAGCGCGAAGCCTCCCCGAAGGGGGAGCGCGAAGCCTCCCCGAAGGGGGAGCGCGAAGCCTCCCCGAAGGGGGACGAACCCTGCATCCCGCCGGGACTTCTTCGCTCAGGAGTCCGAATATTCCCGATATTCGGGCCCTTCGACTCATCGCCAGTCGGGCGCATCGCTCGGCTCGGTGCTGCGGTGGACTTTCGTGCGTCCAGACAACAGCTGGGCGTGTTGAGCGGGAATGTTGAGTCC
>CAZFQH010000326.1:0-5113 GCA_964520805.1 uncultured Acidobacteriota bacterium
GATAGGGGCCTGAGGCGGAACTTCCTGCGGCAGGGGTGTCGACGTTGTATCGGCCCCAAAGGTCCGGTTGCCCGGAATCCTTACATCCGGCCACCATAGGCGCGTGAGAACGAGGTAAGCACCCACCACGCCGGTGAGCACACCCAGGACGAAGGCTGCGAATTTCATGGTGCCTGATCAGTCGCTATAGCCAGAGCAAGAGCGGTGCCACTCTGGCGGGACACCAGGACAAGGCTCGGTCCCGGGCATCTATTGAGGTTATTGGGCGGGGTCGAAGCTGCTCCACCGAGGCGGTGTGGAAGGTTGCAGAATCGACACGGCGGGTTTGCCACTCATCGAGGCGAGCGCCAGCCGTTAAAGGATCCTGGCGTCTATCTCGTCAGAACGGCGGGCATTCCGGGTGACACCATCTTCGCGAGTTCGCTCGCGTCCCAGTTGGTCAGGCGGATACAGCCGTGCGATTGACGCTTCCCGACGAGTGATGGCGACGGCGTTCCGTGGATGCCCATCGATTCCTTTGAAAGGTCGATCCAGACCACGCCCACCGGACTGTTCGGTCCTGCGGGCAAGGTCGCCTTGGCCTGTCCCTCTTTGGCGTCCCAAAAGAGTTCCGGATTGTAGGCAAACGTCGGGTTCCGCTTGACTCCGTTGATCTTCCAATCGCCGATGGGCAGCGGATCGCGATCGCTGCCGAGCGTCGCGGGGTAGCGGGCGAGGATCAGGCCCTGAGCGTCGAGGGCCTGGACCGACTGGTCGGCCATGCTCACCACCACCTTCACGGCTTCGCCCGTGGGCGCGCGCAAGACGTTTGGAATCTGAATTTCTTCGCCCGCCACGAACCGCTTTCCGGGATTGAGGCGTTTCAGGAGTCGGGGACTGGCGTGAGCCTTTTCGGCAAGGCCTTCAAGCGCTGAAGAGTAGCCAAGAGCATCGAGCTTCGCCTGGTCCATCAGGTCGGTGGGGATCTCGACGAACGGGCCGGCCATGTCCGCCTCGGCGATCGTGTAGGGGACGAGGATGGGCGCGTCGTCGCCTTTCGCGAGCGCCTCGGCAGCCGAGGCGTCGTTTGGCGTGGCGCCCCTTCCGTGTTGATCCATGTAGGCCTTAACCGCCGCCTGCATATTGCCGCCACGCTGACCATCAATCTCACCCGGGGAGAAGTGAGCGCGATCGAGGAGAACCTGGAGTCGCAAGACGCGATCGAATAAGGCGTTCGCTCGCGGGGTCGTTTTCGCGGTGGCCGGTGCAGGGCTTGTACCGGAGGCGGCGGTGAGAAATAGGAGGAGGGCGGAGGTGTACATGCCCTTCCTGGTGCAAGAGCAGTGCCACGGTCCAGGTTTTTTTCGAAGTGATCAGTCGACTGGGTTTACGACGGTGGCGTCACTTGGATCTCGGCACGCGATTGTGCAGACGGGCGGCGGCCCTGAGCCGAAATTACGCACTTTGATTCAAGCTACGGGGCCTGGGCGCTGTGGCGTATCGCACTACCCTTACCTTTTCCATCGTTAAAGAGGCGTAAGAGGCGCCGCCGATGATCATCTCGTCCCGGATCGCCACGAGTTGTTTCGATGGGAGCCGCGTCGCCGACGACCTCGATTCGATGAGCAGCGAGCCCCCGCGGTGTTGCGCGCTCAGCGCGTGGGAATCTCCAACGGATCGCCCGTTGCGTGGTCCTTGATCTGGAAGCGAAGGAACTCGTGAACCGCGCTCAGGGCGTCCTTTCGTTTTGTCTTGATGACGACGCTGGCCCCCGAGGGCAGCGCTTCGTAGGTGTAGCGGATCTCGGCCTTCCGTTTCGTCATTGTCTCCGTGCCGGGGGGAGTGAGCCCATGAACCAGCATGGGAGCTTTGAAGTTTCCGCCCCCGAACATTCCTGCGATGTGACCGAGGTGCTTTTGGATCTGATCGCGGGTTTCGGTGTCGCCGGCGTTGTTGGCCGTGACCTGGATGACGCCGCCGTCCGCGCGCAGGAGGAAGTGATGGGTGGTCTTCTCGTGCGAGAAGCCCATGACCTTGTCACCGCTTTTGTCGACGTCGTGCTGGTGTTCGTTTTTCGGCGCTTTCGTGGCTCCAGTGTCCTGAAAGACCGCGAGTGCGGTGAGAAGAAGGATCGTCGATGGGTTCATGGGGTTTGTCCTTGTTGGTGTGAGGGAGGGTGGGAAGTGCGTCGAGCAGTCGGGCCGGTTGGCCGAGGGCGGTGCCGTTCAGGCGGGTCTCCCAGTCTTCGAGCAGAGCGTGGAGGTCGTCCCGCAATCGGGTGAGTTCGATCAGGCGGGCCTCCGTCGCCGCGAGCTTGGCCTGGGCGATTGCGCGCACCTTGCCACAAGGAGCGCCGCCTTTGTCGCGTTCGCGAAGGATCACGGTCAACTCCGCGAGGGAGAACCCGAAGGCGAGCGCGCGACGGATCAGATGAACGCGAGCGAGGGCGCTGTCCGGATACTCACGATAGTTGTTCGCCGAACGGCCCGGCTTCGCGAGCACACCTGTTCGCTCGTAGTGACGCAGAGTGTCGGAGCTGACCCCGGCCTGGCGGGCCAGAGATCCTGAAGTGAATGGCACCCGGGCATTATCAGGGTTGGAATACGTTCCAGGGTCAAGGGTTTTCTTGGAAACCCTGAGCCCCCGCCACTGATCGGGATCGAAAGAGCCGGAGAACCAACTTCATCCCCGGGCAAGTAAGGCGAGTCGCCGCTGATCCATGCATTTCGTGTTGCTTCTTGAACTCGGCAACCCGGCCCGTCAGTAAGACCGCGATCACGGACCCGGTTTGGCCTCCTTCGGACCCGGGAGGAGCGCGAAGCCTTGGCCACGACCTCGACCTGCGCGCAAGTCCATTATTGTCAATAGACTTCGGCAGAGCCTTCAGCGGATTCCAGAAGTACCTCTACCAGGAGCAAGGCCCCGTGTAGTGGTTGACGCGGATCGCGCCATCACGGTCAGCCGAGAAAATCCTGTGCAACCAGAACCGAGGGAGCCGACGATGATGCCCGGGGCTCCGGCTTCCCGACCAATCCCTTCAGACCGACTGGACCGCCGAGGCGGGCTGGGGAGCAGACACAACTTTCGGCGCATCCAGTTTGAACTTGCGCCGATAGTGGCGGGCCATCAGGATCGAGATGGGAACGAAGACAAGCGTCGGGCCGATCCAGGCGATGAGGCCGAACGAGCCGAAGCCGAGACTGCGTGAGCCGAGCGCCGCGAACGCGGTCAAGGCCGCGATTGAGGAGCCGATCATGCCGCCCATGTGCTCGAAGAACCAGTGCATCTTGGGCTTGTTCGGGTTAAGCCAGTAGCGCACGTCGCCGAAGGCGGAGATGAGACCGAGCGGGCCGAAGAAGAGCAGCAGGGGGCTCTTGAAGACGACGCCCTGATACAGGGTGAAAGCGCCACCCAGGCCAAGAAGAGTGGCGACCCCGAGGTCGATCACCCGAATATTTGGGCCCGCCCCCTTGAAGCGAAGCACGCGCATCCCCTTCCAGGTCGAAGCGCCCGACAGAATGGTCACGAACAAGAGAAACGACGCGGACGCCCTCACGCCCGGCCTGGTTTCCGTGGCCAGTCGGTATAGCGATGCCGGCGCGCCGGTGAAGAAGATCACCGCCATGGCCGCGACAAAGACCCAGCCGACGCGCCGGTGCGCCTTGCCGCCCTTGGCCGTGACCATGGGCACCAGGAACGTCGCGAGCGCTATAACGCCCGCGGCGATGTGAATCTTCATCAGGAAATCGATAACCTTCATTGTCTTCAAGTCCTCCGTTTGGAATGAAGACAGTCTGACGATCGGCGGGGAAAGGCACATGTGCCGCCAGTCATCAAGGTCGCCCATGACTTCCGGCACACGGGGCCCGGCTGCTCCGCGCCTACAATCCTCGTGAAATGGGTTCGAACGCGGTCCTGGTCCTGGCCGGCCTCCTCGTCTGGTCGATCGCGGGCGTGCGCGTGGTGGGATCTCTCCTCCAGGCGGGCGTCACGGCCCCGGGCGTGGTCGATCTCCTGGCCTGGCTGGTATTCATCGGCGCTTTCGCTCTTCATGTCTGGCGCGAATCCCGCGACGTTCCCGGCGCACGGGTCGCCGCACTCGCCGTGCAGTCGTTTTGCGCGATCCGCCTCGCGTACTCCGCGGGGGGGACGGGCATGGAGGTCGCCCTTCTGGTGATGGTCGCGGGGCAACTCCCCGGCTGCCTGTCGATCCGTGCATCCATGCTGTGGGCGGCCGTTCAGACCTCAGCGGTGCTGCTCGCTCAGTTCGTGACCGGAGGCCGCCTCTCGCTCACCTTCGGCATTCTCTTCTTCGGCTCGTATCTCGCATTTCAGCTTTTCGCCATCGGAGCGGCTTCGCTCGCCGAAAGCGAACGACAGGCCCGCATCGCCCTTGCCGGGGCGAAGGCCGAGCTCGAAAAGATGCATGGTCTGGCTCTCGAAAGCGCCCGCCACGCCGAGCGTCTTCGCATCGCCCGCGATCTGCACGACTCCCTCGGCCACCGACTGACCGCCCTCGGACTCGCGCTAGAAGCGGCCCGTCACGTGAAGACCGAGGATGTGCCGGAACAGGTCGGCAAGGCAAGGGAACTGGCCTCGGCTCTGATGGATGACCTGCGCCGATCGGTGGGCGAGATCCGCGACAACGAAACTTCGGAACTGCGGTCATTGATGGAAGACCTCGCTCGGTCCGTGACTTCTCCCCGGGTCAGTGTGGAGATCGCGGACTCCCTTCGCATCACCAACCAGGAGACCGTCACCGCGCTTTTTCGGATGAGTCAGGAGATCATCACGAACGCGACGCGGCATGCCGGAGCGCACGAGTTGCGGCTGGGCCTCCGGCCCGAGGGAGCGGAGGCGTGGCTGGAGGGAGTGGACGATGGCGTGAGCACGGTCGATCCCGCGCCGGGCAATGGCCTCACTGGCATCCGTGAGCGCGCCCGTCTGCTTGGAGGCTTTGCCTCCTGGGGACCGATGGAAGGCGGGGGCTTCAGAGTGCTTGTGAAGATCCCCTTAAGTCGGCTTTCGTGAGCGTTCGCGGGCCCCGGGGGCTTGGTAGTTGGGGGGCGGGGTTGCTTCGTGGCCCAAGGCCAGGCTTCGCGCTGGCCCAAGGCCAGGCTTCGCGCTGGCCCAA
>CAZFQH010000327.1:0-5112 GCA_964520805.1 uncultured Acidobacteriota bacterium
ACCACCCACCCAGAGAACCACTCCGGTGAACATCGCGAAGGGGATGGTGAGCGACGCCCAGGGGGTGACCGACTGAATCACATAGGCCGCTTTCTCCGAGGTCAACACATGACCTTGGCCCGAAAGGGTCACGAGGGCGTCGAGCAGCAATGCCGCGGGGACGACTCCAACCAGGTTGCCAACCACGGCAGCGAACTGGGTGCGCAACACCGCCGAGGCCGTGCGAACGAATTCTGCGTCGGCCTCCGCCGAAGGGCTGAGGGAGAGGCGGGTGGCAAGCGCCGAGGCGGTCATGGCCGGGAGCTTGGTGGCGAGCTTCAGATGCAGGAAGTGCATCACTGTGAAGCTGCCGGCGTAGTTCAGAGTGGCGTAAAGCGCGTCGAAGAAAGGTGCGAGCCCCTTCGGGCCGAGATACTTCACGAGGGTGGTGAGGGCCACGAAGACGCCGCCCCCAATGGCGGCCTGAAGGACGTGTCGGAGGTCGTGCGCGCTTCGGGCGATGCCCTCCTCGCCGGTTTCGCCCGCCCGTTCAACGGTCTTGCGGGCGATCAGGTGCACGCTGTGGGCGAGCACTCGACCGGGCCGGCGATCGTCGAGTTCGCCGCGCACCAGAGCAACGAGCAGGCCCCAGATGGCGGTGGCTTTGGCCCGCGGGGGTGCGTTTGGCGCGCGGACCGTGGCGATGAGCTCCGCGAGAGTCTCCATGCGCGTGATGTAGGCGGTGGCTCGCTCGATTTGAAACACCAGATCCACACTCACGCCCCGCTGTTCAACCTGCGCCATCACGTTCTCGAGGAAAGCGCGCGCGGCCCAGGTGGCCTTCATGAAAGCCTGGATATCGGGCGACGTCGGGGTGGCCGCGGCGAGGCGCCGAGCCTCGTCCTCGAGGAGGATCATGGGGTGGTTCGAGAGCGGTCCGACGTCGGGAGATCGGGCAGCAATCTCCTCTCGCAGTGCGATGGATGTCGTGCGGTTTCCGAGCAGCCAGATCGCCTCCGCTGCTTCATCGAGGAGCCCATCGCGTCTCGCCTCCGGGATCGAGGACTTCAGCCATTCGATGAGGGCTTCCTGCTCGTGGGGGGCAATACGTTCCAGCCATTCATCATCACCCCGCTGAGCGAAGACCTGCTGCAAGGCTCCCGAGAGCGACCGCTCGTTCAGCACCGGAGGCAAAACGGAGCGCACTAGCCGGCCCAGGAGTTCCTTGCCGAACGACGAAGACGACGGCAGACCCGCCTCCGCGAAGATCCGGAGGGCGGATCCGCGGGAGAGGATCCCGGCGACGATAGCGCCCGAAGACTGTGCCCAATCCTGATGCTGGTTCAGGCGCTGAAGAAGAAGGTGCGCCCGGGCCTCCGGGGTGAAACGGAAGCCGCGTTCGCCGCGGACATACCGCACCAGCGAGCGCAGCCAGTCGAGCTGTTCGGGTGCGTGCCGGTCCTCGGTCTCGCGGGCGAGCTGAAGGATCGTGTTGAGGTCCTTGAGCTTGCCGCCCCGGAAGGCGGTCAACCATTTCTGAATCGCGGGCTTCAAGTCCCTGATTCTGACACCGCAGGCCTGACGCCGCCGATCAGCAGGTCATGCAGACTCGGCGAAAAGCCTCCGCCCCCGTCAACTCAACCTCGGGCGACAGAAAGCCCGGCTTCACGGGCTCCTCGCGCAGGAGGTCGGTGCTCAGGTACTTCTTGTTGCTGTCGCACAGGATGGTCACCACCACCGCGTCGGGTCGCATTCGGTTCTGGACCTGGAGAGCGCCGAGCACGTTGGCGCCCGAGCTGATGCCGACGCCCAGACCCAGCTCCGTCGCGAGTTTCTGGGCCATGAGGATCGCGTCGCCGTCATCGACCGAGATCACCTCGTCCAGTTCCTTGAGGTGCAGAATCGGAGGCACGAACTCGTCGGAGACTCCCTGGATTCGATGTTTGCCTACTTTGTGGCCCGTGGTCAGTGTGGGGGAGTTGGCAGGTTCCAGAGGATGAATCCGGACCGTGGGGTTGCGCATTTTCAGGAAACGTCCCACGCCCATCACGGTTCCTCCCGTTCCGACACCGGCCACGAAGGCCTCGGGAACGAGGCTGTGGGCATCGAGCTGCCACCAGATCTCCGGCCCCGTGCTTTCATAGTGCGCCTGGGCATTTTCGTCATTGGAGAACTGTCGCGGCAGGAAAGCGCCTGGCGTGGCGCGCGCGAAGGCCTCGGCGCGGTCGATGCTTCCGAGGAAGCCGCCGTCTTCGCGGCTCACGAGCTCAATCTCCGCTCCAAAACTGCGGACGAGGTCTTTGCGCTCCTGGCTCATCCAGTCGGGCATGAAGATACGCACGGGGTGACCGGTGGCCCGTCCCACGGCGGAGAAGGAGATGCCCGTGTTGCCGCTCGTCGCCTCGGCGATGTACCCCCCTGCTTTCAGCAGCCCATCATGATGGGCCTTGCGGACAATGTGAACCGCGATCCGATCCTTGATGGAACCAGTCAGATTGAGATTCTCCGCCTTGGCGTAAATCGTCCGCGGTTCGCCCCGATACAGGAGGTGGATGGCGATCAGGGGCGTGTTTCCAACCATGTTCTTGAGGCCACGAAAGCGAATGAGGTCGCCCCGCCCTTGGGTCAGAAGGTCCAGCATGAGCCGACTTTGGCGGGGTCGCTCCGCAGGGTCAATGGTTCATTGGGCTTACTGCGGTAGGGACCTCGCCTGTCCGTCAGCACGGCGGTCCGTTCCGGAATCTCGAAGCGGGCCGACGGTCCCCATATACTGCGCGCCATGTCTCAGGGACTCTTTCTCGGCAAAGAAGCGGCGATTTCGGGCGACGCCCTGGGTGCGCGCATCGAACTCAGTTCCGCCGATCTCCTGACCCACGGTCTCATCGTCGGCATGACCGGCTCCGGCAAGACCGGCCTCGCCATCGGCCTTATCGAAGAGGTTCTTGGCCAGGGCATTCCGGTGATCGCCATCGATCCCAAGGGCGACCTCGGCAACCTTCTTCTGCTGTTCGAGGACCTGTCAGCCGCTTCGTTTGAGCCGTGGGTCGACAAGGACGCCGCCCGCAGGGAAGGGAAGACTCCCGTCGAAGCCGCCGCCACCGCGGCCGCGATCTGGTCGAAAGGGCTCGCCGATTGGGGCCTTGGACCTGCGGACATCAAGAGCCTCAAGTCGAAGCATCAGGCGGTTATTTACACGCCCGGGTCCTCCGCGGGCGTCCAGTTGAACGTGCTCCAGTCGCTCGAGGCGCCTTCCGTCGCCTTCGACAAGGCTCCCGAGGATCTCCGCGACGAGATCGCGGGAATTGTGAGCGGCCTTCTGGGTCTTTTGAAGATCGAGGCCGACCCTTTGCAGTCGCAGGAGTTCATTCTCCTCGCGAACATCATCGAGGGTGCCTGGAAGTCGGGGAAGGGGCTGACTCTCGAGTCGCTGATCGCGGCGGTGGCCGACCCGCCCTTCGAGAAGATCGGGGCGCTGCCCCTGGACAGCGTGTATCCACGCAAGCAGCGCCAGGGTCTGATGATGGCGCTCAACAACCTGCTTGCGTCGCCGCAGTTCCAATCATGGCGGATCGGTCAGCCGCTCGACATCCAGTCCATGCTTTACGCCGCGGATGGCAAGCCCCGTCTGTCGGTGGTCTACACCGCACATCTTTCGGAAGAGGAGCGGTTTTTCGTCACCGCCTTGATCCTCGACAAGGTGAAGACCTGGATGCGCCGCCAATCGGGGACCACGTCATTGCGTGCCCTGGTCTACATGGACGAGATTTACGGCTACTTCCCACCGCACCCGGCGAATCCCCCCACCAAGCGCCCGTTGCTGACCCTGCTCAAGCAGGCTCGCGCACAGGGGATTGGCATCGTCCTCGCCACCCAGAACCCCATTGACCTCGACTACAAGGGGCTAGGCAACATCGGGACCTGGATGGTCGGTCGTCTTCAGACCGACAACGATCGGGCGCGGCTTCGCGATGGTCTGGTGGGAGCCGGCGTCGATGCGGCGGCCATCGAGACCTGGCTCAGGGCGACTCGCAAGCGCGTCTTCCTGCTTCACGACGTTCATCGTTCGAAGCCATGCCTGCTGTCGTCGCGCTTCGCGATGTCGTACCTCCGGGGGCCGGTCACGCGCGAGGAAATCTCGCGGCTCATGGCCTCCTACGCCCATGGAAGTGGGGCCTCCGCGGCCGCGGCGCCTTCGGGCGAGGAGGGGTCGAGCGCTCCTGTGCTTCCCGCCCCCTTCAAGCACCTCTACTTCAAGAAGTACGCGGCCGAGCAGGCCGAGCCGCACCTGCTGGTGAAATACGCGTACCGTCTGAAGGACCAGGACGAGGTCATTGGCGTGCGACTCTATCCGCTCGCGGTGGCCTCTCCCTCGGAGATCCTCGATGCGGAACACATCGACGTAGAGGTAGAAGACGAGGGTGCCATCACCGCCGAGCCTCCGTCGCGGGCTCGATATGGAGACCTTCCGTCGTTCCTTGCCTCGGTGGGGGCCAAAGGAATCGAACGCGCGATCAGGGATCGCCTCGCCGACGAGTTCCGCATGACCGTGCTCCTCGACACGGTGACGAAGATGCAGTCGTTGCCGGGTGAGTCGGCGGAGGAGTTCGAACAGCGCCTCGAAGCGAGTGTCTCGAGTGCGGAGGCGGATCGGCTCAAGGAGCGGCTGCTTCGCAAGCAGCGCGATCTCAATAAGGCCACCGAGGATCTTGAGGGCCGCGGTCAGGAGAAGAAGGCCGCGATCCTGAAAGGCGCCATCGAAGTTGGCGCAGCGCTTTTCGGCTCGCTGTTCGGGGGGCGCAGGTCTGGCGCCGCATCGACGATTCGGAAAGGCGCGAGTGCGATGGGCGGCGTCACCTCGAAGAACCGCATGGAGGACAACGCGGAGAGCCGGGTCGAGGCCTTGAAGCAGGAAATCTCGGAAATCGAGTCGACGATCGAGGAATCGGGAGACGTCGATCCGAGCCGCTTCGAGGAGAAAACCGTAGCCCCCACGAAGACCGCCACGAAACTCCTCCGCTACGACATCGTCTGGGTTTACTAGGAGCTGTAAACCGGCAGGAGAAATCGGGCGGCGTAGTCGATACCCGCTTCGAAACTGCAAGGGCGGCCCTCGTGGCCGCCCTTGCAGTGACC
>CAZFQH010000328.1:0-5092 GCA_964520805.1 uncultured Acidobacteriota bacterium
CGCGTGGCCCAGGCGTCGGAGGCGACGAACACGGTGTCGGCCGCGGCAGGGACCGACGTGCTCACGAAAGCGGGAACCACCGTTGGCGCGACGCCGGCGGTGCAGCCGGATACCGATGCGGCAGCGATGAGCGAGGCTGTGAATAGGCGACGGGGGGAAGAGGGTGTCATCTTGGGTCAAGACGCTACGCCCGTGGTCGCGAAGGCGTCAAGCGGCCCCAAGGTAGAATATGCCCTCAGGAAACTCAAGGAGCCCATCATCAAAGCGAGTAAAGACATCTTCATTCTGGGCGGCGCGCGAACCGCCATGGTCGAGTACGTGGGCCACTTCAAGGACATCAACGCGAACGCTCTGGGGGCCCACGCGATCAAGGCCGCGCTGGAACGATCTGGCGTGCCTGCGGCCGAGGTGGAGCAGGTGGTCATGGGCAACGCGATGCAGACGTCCGCGGACGCCATGTATGGGGCCCGCCACTCGGCCCTGAAGGCGGGCATTGCCCTCGAGGTTCCAGCACTCACCGTCAATCGCCTGTGCGGCTCGGGGATTCAGTCGGTCATCTCCGCGTCCCAGATGATGCTGCTCGGCGAAGCCGAGGTGACGGTGGCGGGGGGCATGGAGAACATGACCCAGGCGCCCCACGTCATCCGCGGCGCACGCGACGGCTTCAAACTCGGTCAGGGTGCGCTTGAAGACAGCCTGATGGCTGCCCTCCTTGATTCCCATTGCGGCCTTTACATGGCCCAGACCGCCGACAAGCTGGCGGGCGAGTACGGGATCGACCGCCTGGCGATGGACGAGTTTGCGTTGCGCTCACAGCAGACCGCGGCCGCGGCCAAGGCGCGCGGCGTGTTCGATGAGGAGATCGTCGCGGTCGAGGTGAAAAAGGGGAAAAACGTGGTGTCCATCAAGGATGATGACCACATGCGCCCCGACACCACGATGGACATCCTGTCCGCCCTTCGTCCGGCGTTCGGCAAAGACGGCATGGTCACCGCGGGGAATGCCAGTGGCATCGTCGATGGCGCGGCCGCGCTGGTGCTCTCCACGTCAAAGTCCCGGGGGCACGGCAAGCCGATTGCGCGGGTCGTCGCCTGGGGAGTTTCAGGAGTTCGTCCCGAGATCATGGGTATCGGTCCCGCGCCCGCGTCCCGCAAGGCGCTCGCAGATGCCGGCCTGAAGCTCGAGGACATCGATCTCATCGAAGTCAACGAAGCCTTCGCCGGCCAGTATCTGGCCGTGGAGAAGGAACTCGGTCTCGATCGGAACAAGGTCAACGTGAACGGCGGCGCCATTGCCCTGGGGCATCCTCTTGGGGCCTCGGGTACGCGCATTCTCCTGAGCTTGGCTCTGGAGCTGCGCCGGCGCAAAGGACGCTACGGCCTTGCGACCGCTTGCATCGGCGGCGGTCAGGGAATCGCCATGATCATAGAGAGCATTCACTGATATGCGACTGGAGACTCAAATGAACGCGGCGGAGCGGAGCGCGATTGACTCGCGCATTGCGACGGGGATTCGGGGGGCTGGGCCATGGATCTAGCGAAATCTGCGGCCCCCCGCGTTGGGGTAGTCGGGTGCGGACTGATGGGCTCCGGAATCGCCCAGGTGTGCGCCGAGGCCGGGCATGACGTCATCGTCCGCGAAGTGAATGATGCAGCCCTCGCCAAGGGACTCGGCTCGATCGACAAGTTCCTGAGCAAGGGGGTCGAAAAGGGCAAGATGACGGCCGAGAAAAAGGCCGAAATCATGGGCCGGCTCAAGGGCACCACGAAGCTCGAAGATCTCGCTCCCTGCGACGTGGTTATCGAAGCGGTGATCGAGAACATTGCGCTCAAGCACGAAACGTTCGGCGCGCTCAACAAGGTCTGCGGCAAGGACACGATTTTCGCGTCCAACACGTCCTCCCTGTCTATCACCGAGATGGCGGCGGGCTCGGGTCGCGCGGACCGTTTCGTCGGTCTCCACTTCTTCAACCCCGTACCTCTCATGAAGCTGGTGGAGGTGGTTCGCGCTCCGTTGACCGACCCGGCGGTGTTCGAGGCCATGTGCGCCTTCGGAACGGGTATCGGCAAGACCGTGGTCCGGGCCACCGACAAGCCGGGCTTCATCGTGAACCGCCTGCTTGTCCCCTACATGGTCGATGCCATCCGCGCCCTCGAACAGGGTGTGGGTTCGGTGCAGGACATCGACGAAGCCATGAAGCTCGGCTGCGGCTATCCGATGGGCCCTTTCACGCTGCTCGACTTCGTGGGCATCGAGACCACTTATTACATAGCGAACATCATGTTCGACGAGTTCAAGGAAGCCCGCTACGCTCCGCCGACTCTGCTCAAGCGAATGGTGCAGGCCGGCATGTACGGCCGCAAGACCGGCAAGGGCTTCTACGACTACTCGACCCATCCGCCCACCCCCACGAAGGGCCTGGTGTAGGACGATGAAGTTCTCAATGCCGGTTGCCCTGTCGGAGGTTCGTTGACATGGCGTACTCCACCCTGCTCGTAGAGAAACGTGACGACGGAATTGCCGTTCTCACCGTCAATCGCCCCGACAAGCTGAATGCGCTGAACGCCCTCGTCATCACCGAACTGGAGGCCGCCCTCATCGAACTTGACGACGACTCCTCGGTGCGCGGCCTCATTGTCACCGGGACCGGCGAGAAGGCCTTCGTGGCCGGGGCCGATATCTCCGAACTCGCCAAAGCGACTCCCATCGAAGCTCGGGCCCTTGCCCTTCGGGGCCAGCGCGTCCTCGATCGGATCGAACGCTTCCGCGGGCCGGTGATCGCGGCGGTGAACGGCTTCGCCCTGGGCGGAGGCTGCGAACTGGCCCTCGCCTGCCACATCCGCATCGCCGCCGACCACGCGCGCCTCGGCACACCGGAAGTGAAGCTCGGCCTCATCTGCGGCTACGCGGGCACGCAACGCCTGCCTCGTCTGGTCGGCCGTGGCCGCGCTCTCGAGATCCTGCTTTCGGGCGAGATGGTGGCGGCGGACGAGGCCTTCCGGATCGGCCTGGTCAATCGCGTGGTCGTGAAGGATGCCTTGATGACCGAATCGGTGGCTCTCATGAAGAAGATGCTGGCGAACGCGCCTTTGTCTCTTCAGTACACAATCGACGCGGTGAACGCCGGTCTCGATATGTCCTTCGAGGATGCCCAGAGTCACGAGGCCACTCTCTTCGCCGTCCTGTGCTCGACCGCCGACAAGACGGAAGGCACCACCGCGTTTCTGGAGAAGCGTCCCGCGACGTTCCACGGAAGGTGAAAAAGCCTCCTGCGAACCGAACCGCCGCCCTCGGCGGTCGCGGGCTGATTGTGCTCGTCCTGCGTTCGCGTTTCAACGAGGCCGTCGTGGAAGGCCTCGTCGCGGGCGCGCTTGAGTACCTGCGTGAGGTGGGAGCGTCCGTTGAGGTCGAGCCCGCGCCCGGAGCCTTCGAGTTGCCCCTGATCGCCCAGACCGCGGCCTTCACCGGACGATTCGACGCCGTGGTGGCGCTCGGTGCGGTGATCCGGGGCGAGACCGATCACTACGATCACATCGCGCGTGAAACGGCGCGGGGGTTGATGGAGGCGTCCCTGACCACCGGCGTTCCCGTGGCCTTCGGCGTGCTGACAGTCCAGAAGGAATCCCACGCGGTGGCGCGCTCGCGACCCGGTCGCCACAACAAGGGTCGCGAAGCCGCGGCGGCGGCGGTCGAGACCGCACTCCTTCTCAAGAGGCTCGTCGCCGTGCCTGGAAAGAAACGCTGATGGGTCAACGTTCGAAGGCCCGGGTGTGCGCCATGCAGATGTTGTATCAGCGGGAATGGTCGGGCGAAGCGCCCGCTCGCGTGATTGAAGACTTCTGGACGATGCGCAACGGCACCCCGGCCATTCGCGACATGGCCGAGCGCCTCTTCAACGGAACCGAGCGCGAGCGCGAGGGAATCGACGCCGACATCACGAGCGTCATGACGAACTGGGAACTCGGTCGCCTGGCCGCGATCGAGCGCAATGTGCTCCGCCTCGGTGCCTACGAACTGAAGTTCGAGGACCAGACGCCGTCCGCGGTCATCATTGACGAGGCCATCGAGATCTCCAAACGCTACGGCGAGGCGGACTCATCGTCTTTCGTGAACGGTATCCTTGACGCCCTGAAGCGGCGGTACCGCGACAAACCGACGACCGCCTGAAATTTTCTAAGCGAGGCCTAAGTTGACTGACCAGACAGGGGTTCCAGGCGGACCCGAACCCGAGCCCCCGGTTCCGGGCTGGCCCAAAGAGTCGGGCGAAAGATTCGAGAAGGCCAAGGCACTCGCGGCCCTCGGGCAGGCCGTCTATCCGACGAAGTTCAGCCGGACTCACGGGCTGGCTGCGATCATCGCCGAGTGGGGTGGTCTCACCACCGAGGAACTGGCGGCGAAGTCCATCGAGGTCGTCATCGCGGGCCGAGTCCTCACCCTTCGGTCGCACGGCAAAACCGGATTCGCGACCCTCACTGATGGCGACGCCAATCTCCAGGTCTATGTGCGCAAGGACGGCGTGGGCGAGAAGGCGTTCGAGGTCTGGAACCTCGTGGACATGGCCGACTTCATCGGGGTCACCGGGAAACTGATGCGCACCAAGACGGGCGAACTGACCGTCCAGGCTTCGTCGCTCACGTTCCTCTCGAAGGCGTTGCTGCCCCTGCCGGAGAAGTGGCACGGTCTCACCGACGTCGAGACGCGGTACCGGCAGCGCTACGTCGACATGGTGGCGAACCCCGAGGTGCGGAAGACCTTCGTGGCCCGCTCGAAAATGGTCGTGGCCATCCGCCGCTTCATGGACGAACGCGGCTACATTGAAGTCGAGACGCCCATGATGCATCCCATCGCGGGCGGAGCGCTGGCGCGACCGTTCGTGACCCACCACAACGCTCTTGGCGTGGAGCTTTACCTCCGTATCGCTCCCGAGCTTTACCTCAAGCGCCTCGGGGTCGGTGGCTTGGAGCGGGTGTACGAGATCAATCGGAACTTCCGCAACGAAGGGCTCTCGGCCCACCACAACCCTGAGTTCACAATGCTCGAGTTCTACACCGCCTACTTCGATTGCCGCGACGTCATGGCGATCACCGAGGAG
>CAZFQH010000329.1:0-5090 GCA_964520805.1 uncultured Acidobacteriota bacterium
GACGAAGGCGCAATAGTACGGGAATTACGCGTAGGGGCCGGGCCTGCCCGGCCCGGGGTTCGCGGGCGAAGGCGTGCCTCGCCCCTACGATGTCGTTGGTGTTTTACGACGATCTTTCCAAACCCAGGCTCGGAACGCCATAATGCCAAGCCGCGCCGCCTCAGACGCGTCCTGGCGCTCGGCCAGGATGCAGGATGCTCGCAGCGTCCGGAGGGAGGGTGCCAGGATATCCAGATAGAATCCTCTTTGTAGATATCTAGGAGGGACCCTTGGAATCAATCTCACTAAAGCTTCCCGAAGGAATGCTGAAGGCCAGCCGCCGAAACGCGCAGGCCTTTCGCTTGTCCAGAGCGGAGTATCTGAGGCGCGCCATCGAGAAGATGAATCGCGAGGCGGAAGCCCAGCTTCTGGCCGAGCGCATGACCAGGGCCTCGCTCAAAGTCCGGCGCCAGAGCGTCGAAGTGAACGCTGAATTCGCGCGCATCGAAGCCGACCCGCATGCCCGCTCGCGGTGATGTCTGGCTGGCCAACCTCAATCCAGGTCGGGGAACCGAGCCGGGGAAGACCCGACCCGTTCTCGTGGTCCAGGCGCGGTCCCTGCTCGCTGCCGGGCACCCGTCTTCGCTCATCGTTCCTCTCACCACGAATCTCATTGACGACGCAGAACCGCTGCGTATTCGAGTACCCAAGCTGGGGACGCTAGTGAGGCCCTCGGACCTTCTTATCGACCAGCTCCGCGCCATAGACAACCGGAGACTGATCACGGGACCAGTCGCCACCCTTCCAGAACCGCTACTTGTGCGCGTGGCGCAAGCGCTGAGAGAGGTTCTGGACCTGTAGACCCACACTTCGTCGGGGCGACATTGGCGGTCACGGCAGGCTCTTTCCTGAGTAGCCCGGTGAAGTGATAGGCGCTTCTTGTCGGGACGGACACCGACGCTTGAGAAGTGGCCCTCAGGCAGCCGGCAAAGGTCCGCTGGCCACCAGTTTCTTGCGGCGGGGATCGACCGTCAACGAAAGGCCTTCGTGATCAGAACTCGGCGGGGGTGAACCCCTCGGAGTTCTTGACGTCCGCGATGTTGCTGCCAAGGGCGATCATGATGAAGCCCCTTCGTTCGCCTGCGGTGACGAGAGTGGGGTCGATACAGAGCGAGGCGAGGGCGACGCAGACCTTTTTCCCATGGGCCCCAGGGAAGAAATCACCCACCTCGGCGATGGTTGCAGACAACAGCTCCAGGTCGCCGGGCCGTAGCCGGGCCTTGGTTTCGGAGACGAGGAAGGCCTTGTCGTTCCAGGCCGGAGTATCGAATTCTCGCCTCTCTTTGGAGACCCTGTGTTTCCTCACGGCGCGCATCGCGAACTCTGGTTCGTCGCCTGGGAAGAACCGCTTGAACAAGGTCGGGATGCTGGGTCCCACTATGTCCTCGGCGAGCCTGCCGAGGGTGTTCGAAAGTTCAGCGTTCTGGCGATTCAGCGAGTCGCGGAGATCTGCGTTGGCTCTTCGAGTCTCGTCCTTGAAATCAGTCATTTCGACGGAAAGGCGAATCCACCGACCGGGCAGTTCGGTCGTTCTTGCTGGATGAGCTCCACCAGGGCCTGCTGGAGCTCATTGACGCGATGTTCAACGGCTGGACTCGCCACGGGCCGCGTATATGGGACCAGCCCGCGCGTCCTTCCAAACAGTTGGCGCCGTCGCTCCCTGTCCAAGAAAGCGAGAACTCTCGGCAACCCACGAAGGTGATCTAACTCCGGTCTTGGGGCCAAAGCCCCACTTCGACCTCCGCCTCGCGATCAGGCCGGGGATGCCCCTCGCCCCTATGACACGGGCGTTGGTATCCCTATCTGGGGAACGCCGAGCTAGGCAGGCCCTTTACGAGTTTCAGGGCATTTTTGTAATACAGCTTCTTGAGCACGTCGTCCGGGAGTTCCATGCCGTAGAGCTTCCAGAACGCGTGATAGTCGCGGTAGTAATCGAAATACTCGTCGCCCGTCTCGAAGGTGCGCCAGTAGTAAGGGAATTCGTCGGGTTGGAAGCTGTCCTTGCCGAAGAGGATCCGGTCCTGGTACTTGATGAAGAAGGCCCGCGCCGTGCGGGGCTGGCGGCCGTATTCGGCGAGGACGGCCGCGGTCTCGGGGTACACGTTCGGGTTCGCATCGAGGTACGTTGAGAAACGCCCAAGATCGTTCGAGAGGTACGCCATGTGGGCAGCGATAAACAGGGTGTTCCGGTGCCTGGCGAACATCCGGTCGCGTTCGGCGAGCAGTTCCTCGAAGCGGGGAAACCACGGATCCTGATATCGGCGGTCCGGGAAGAGGGCCTGCTCGAGCCAGCGCTCGTTGTTGAAGTCGATCGGGTCGAAGAAAGGCGCCGGCTCCGCGGTGTGGATCAGCACCGGGATTTTGAGTTCGGCGCACTTCGCCCAGATGGGATCGAGTTCCGCATCGTCGAGGTGGAGACGGCTGCCGTCGGGCTTCTTGATGCGCAGTCCCAGTTCCTTGAAGATCTTGAGACCGAGCGCGCCTGCCTTCACGTCCTGTTCGAGTTGGGCTGCGGCCTTGGCGCCAAAGCCGGGGGCGACGCCATCCCGGAAATCGATGTTGGCGAAAAGAACCATGCGGTCGCGGTGAGGAGAGCTCTTGAGCGCTTCCACGCTTTGCCGCAGTTTTTCGCCCGACCCGCCGGAAAGGTTTACCAGCACCTGAAGGTTCAGCTTGTCCATCGCCGCCACCACCTCGGCCAAACGCTCGGGGCTGATGGGCGCGGGCTGGTGAGAGTGGATGTCAATTACCGGGAACTTGGCCCGCGGGGTCTTGTGCTCGGGGACGACAAGTCGCGACACGGGTTTGTAGTCCAGGATCGTGGGGGGCGGAAATTCCGGCTGACGGCCTTCGCCGGGGCGGCGGTTCTGAGCAGGGTTCGGCCCGGGGGCCCGGGCCTGGGCAAGCCCATAGGCCGCAGCCATCAAGGCCGCGGCGGTCACTACGACCACGGTTCCAAGTCTCTTGTTCATGATCTCTCCTCTTTTTGGGTTGCGGCGGCGAGCCCCGAGATGACCGCGCCCGCGCCGACCGCCCAAGTGCCATTCATGCTAACTGCCGGCCTCCATGTCCTCAGCCCGGCTCGGCGCGAAACGAAACGCAGGTTGCGCGCGCGACGGCGCCCTCGCGACCTTAGAATCCGCCTCACGCCGTTCCCCCGCATACCAAACAGGAGATGCACTCTTGATCCTCGCCAGTCTTGTCCTTGGCCTCGCTTTGAACGCCCCTCGCGTCCTTGATCCCAGCACCACCTACGACCCGAAGATGCCCACGATCAAGCAGGTCTTGGGGCACGATCACGGGGACGAGATCACGTCACCAGAAGGGGTGGGCGCTTATTTGCAGGCGCTGGCCGCGGCTGCGCCTGAACGAACCCGGCTGATGGAATACGCGCGATCCTGGGAAGGGCGGCCTTTGTGGGTGATCGTCATCGGCTCGGCCGACCGCATCGCCAAACTGGATTCAGTCAAGGCCGGGCTCAAGAAGCTCGCCGATCCGCGGTCGACCACCCCGGCGGAGCGCGACGAATTGATCAAAACCCTGCCGGTCGCGGTATGGCTGCTTCACGGCGTCCACGGAAACGAGATTTCGTCCTCAGACGCATCGCTCGCCGAGGCCTATCACCTTCTGGCCGCGCGGAACGACGCCGGGGTCGACGCCATCCTCGCGAACGCCCTCGTGATCATCGACCCGATGGAGAATCCGGACGGCCGAGCGCGCTTCATCTATCAGAACCTGCTCGGCCGCGCCGCCAAGCCCGATCCCGAACCGATCTCCGCCGAACACGACGAGCCCTGGCCCGGCGGTCGGGCGAATCACTATCTCTTCGACATGAACCGTGACTGGTTCGCGCTCTCCCAGCCCGAGACCATCGGCCGCGTGGCCGTTCATCAGGAATACTTCCCTCAGGTCGCGGTCGACCTGCACGAGATGGGGGGGAACAGCACTTACTACTTCGCACCTCCCGCCGACCCCATCAACCCCTTCGTTCCCAAGGAGCAGCGCGACTGGTTCGAGGTCTTCGGAAAGCACAACGCCGCGCGTTTTGATGAGAAGGGCTTCGGCTACTTCATCCGCGAGCAGTACGACTCGTTCTATCCCGGTTACGGCGAGAGTTGGCCGATCTTCAACGGTGCCGTCGGCATGACTTACGAGCAGGCCTCGGCCCGCGCCCTCGCCTGGAAGCGTGAGGATGGCCTTCTCCTCACCTACAAGGACGGCGTGCTTCATCACTTCACCGCGGCCATCCAGACCGCGCGCACCGCCGCCGAAAATCGCGAGAAGCTCCTGCGCTACTACGCGGGTTACCGGCAGTCGGCGATTGATGAAGGGAAGAAGGGGACTCTGGAGTACGCGCTCGTTCCCGGTGTCGACCCTTCCCGCGCCGAACGACTCGCCCGTCTTCTCGTTCGCCAGGGGATCGAGGTCCGGAAGACCACTCAGGCCGTCAAGGCGGGAATCCGCGACATCCCCGCTGGCTCGTATCTCGTGTCGGCCGCCCAGCCCACGGGCCGTCTGATCCGCAATCTTCTCGAGGCCAACATCGATCAGGACGAGGCCTTCGTGAAGGAGCAGGATCGTCGCCGGAAGAAGCGTCAGGGGGATCAGATCTACGACGTCACGGCGTGGAGCCTTCCCATCGCCTTTGATGTGGAATGCGTTCCTTCGGCGACCGCGCTTTCGGCGAGTGCCGAGCCCTTCGCCGGGGTGGCGACATCTGCCGCCACCACCCTGCCTGCGGCGAAGGTCGCCTATCTCCTCCCGTGGGGCTTCCACTCCGCGGCGGCGGTCACCGAAGCCCTGCAGGCCGGCCTGCGCGTCCGCGTGGCGGGTGACATCATCAAACTGAATGGCGCGACCTTCCCGACCGGGACCGCGATCTTCCGCACCTCCGAGAACGAGGATCTCGCGGCGCAGCTTGGCGCCATCGCGGCGAAACACGGGGTCCGGCCGATCGGCACCGACACTGCCTTCGTGGATGCGGGGGGCATCTCTCTCGGCAGCGGCGACGTTGTGCACATGAAGAGCCCGCGCGTCCTGCTGATGTGGGA
>CAZFQH010000330.1:0-5081 GCA_964520805.1 uncultured Acidobacteriota bacterium
CTGCCCGGCCAAGGCGCGACGCCGTGAGACGCAGCCCGGCCACAAGCCTCCCTGGATTATCTCAGGGCCAGATGGGTCCTTAAGCTGTCGGCGAAGGGAGCGCGGGCGACGCCGGTTTCGCAGATGATCGCGGTGACGAAACGATGGGGCGTGACGTCGAAGGCGGGGTTGCGAACCTCGACTCCTGGTGCGCCGGTGCGAAGCCCGGAGAATTCGACAACCTCCAAGGGATCGCGCTCTTCGATCACCACGTCGTCTCCCGATGCGGTGGCGATGTCAAAGGTCGACCGGGGGGCGGCGACGAAGAAGGGGATGCGGTGCTCGCGAGCCAGGACGGCCACGGTGTAGGTGCCGATTTTGTTGATCACGTCTCCGTTTGCGGTGATGCGATCGGCGCCCACGACGACGCAGTTGATTTCGCCGCGGGCCATGAGCGCGCCGGCCGTCGAGTCGGTGATGAGTGTCGTGGGAATGTGATCGTTCACCAGTTCCCAGGTGGTGAGGCGGGCTCCTTGCAGGACCGGCCGAGTCTCGTCCGCAAAAACCTGCTCGATCTTGCCCAGCCGGTGTGCGGAGCGGATGACTCCGAGCGCTGTTCCATAACCGGCAGTGGCGAGGGCGCCGGCATTGCAGTGGGTGAGAACGCGCGCCCGCTCGGGAAAAAGAGCCGCCCCGAATTCACCCATGGCGTGACAGGCGGCAAGATCATCGCGCATGATCTTGGAAGCCTTGGCCAACAGGTTGGCGAGGAGCAGATCCTCGGGCTGACCCGCGGACGCGCATTGAACCTCGCGCATCTGATCAAGAGCCCAGAACAGATTGACGGCGGTGGGACGGCTCGCGGCCAGGATCTGATGCGCCGCGTCCAGGGCGGGGGCCAACGCCTGCTGGGCCTCAAGGGCCCGTCTTGCGGCGAGGACGATGCCGAAGGCCGCCGCCACACCGATGGCGGGCGCGCCACGCACTACCAGCGCCCGAATGGCGTGCGCGGTCTCCTCAGCGGTTCGGCACAGCTCGTAGCGAATCGTGAGAGGCAGGGCGCGCTGGTCGAGAAGCTGAAGAGCCTCGCCATCGAAAGTCATGGTTTCCGGCATCAATCGAACCCTAGCTTTCGGACATCGGCCTTATGAGCGAAACCGCGCGCGCCGGAGGCGTCTTGTATCCGGACGAACTCCCCTTCTTCCGCGAGCAGTGGAACCACCTCTCCCTCGCGAAGCGTCGAAATGGCGAGGGCGTCGTTGCGGGGCAGGTCCAGAAGGGGAGCGTCTTTCTGGATCACCACACCTCGCGGTGACGGTCGAGCGCCCATGAGCAATGGGGAGAGAAGGAGGAGGCCGCAGAGGGACGCGACCAGAGAGAAAAGGCGCCGCGGCTGCTTTCCCACAAGTGCCACGATGGAGAGCAGGATGAGGGCCAGAGCGATCAGGTCAAATCGGAAGCGGCGCGCGACCAGGCGCAACTCGCCCAAGAGCCCAAGGGAAACCTCGGACGGGTCGAGACCCAGCTCGCCGCGAACGCGGTTGAGTTCTCGCCGCGGACCAGGATCGGTGGGCGCCAATTCGCGCGCCCGCAGCAGAGCCCAGCAGGCCTCCCCTTTGCGGCCCCGGGCGGAGGCGGCCTGGGCCCAGTTCCAGTAAAGCGATGGGGAGCGAGCCCCCTGCTGGTCGAGTCGTCCGTAGTCCAGAAGGGCCTCGTCCCAGCGACTGCGAGCGGCGTGCTCATTCGCGCGGCGGAAGGTGGCACTCACCGGCTCCGGCTGGGCGAAGACGTAGCCGGGAGACTCGCAAAGAACAAGCGCGAATAGACAGATCCGCAGACGAGTCATCGGATGGTCTCGAGAATAGCGATGGCCCGATCCCGGACCTCTCTCACTTTCGCGTCGTAGCTGCCGAGCTGGGGCGCGAAACGGAGGAACTCGAGATCGTCGGCGAGACTGCGCAGACGGTCTCCGGCGTCGTCCGAAGGCCATGATGGACGCGGTCCGAAGACGGACTCGAGGGCGCCCGCAATTTTCACCGCGGCGCGCTCTTTGGTCGCATTGAGGAGGTTCTCGTCACGGATCTCGCGCAGAGCGGCCTCAACGTGCGCCTTGTCCCGATGCACTCCCGACGGGATGGGCGAACGCCTCCGCCAGGTATGGAGCTGGGCGGCGAGAGAGAGGAGAGCCAGGGCCGCAGCCGCGGGGGCGAGGTCGGTCTGGGCCTCGTCGAGATCGGCCCGGAGCGCCACCGGGGAGGCGGGATTGCTGGGGCTGCTCGCGGGGCCGACCGTGTTTGCGGCGGTCACCACGAAGGGTATGGGATCCGTCCGCTCGGTTCTCAAGATCTGGGCTTGTGGATCGAAGTATGGGAAAGAAACGGATGGTATTTCGTAGGAGCCGGTTTTCTCTGGCACCACGACAAACTCCCACGTCTTGCTCCCTTCGATACCTTGGCGCGTGGTCCGGAGATCGGAGATCGTACGGGGGGGAAAGACGCGAGCGCCCGAGATGGTGAGGTTCGGGGCGGCGTCGATCCACTTCAGGTTGCCTCGGCCTTTCACCTTGAAACGGAAGGTGAGGGCATCACCCAGAATCACATTCGCTCGATCGGTGGAAGCCTCAACTTCGTAGGTCCCGACCGCGGCGTCCTCGGGAGTGCCTTTGGGCATCGCGTCGACCTTGACCTTGAGTACCTTGGTGCTGCGTTCGACCGGGGCGGCCACGCCAAATGTGCCGCCCGCGGGCACGAGCCGAAGGCGGGCTTCGGGTATCTCGAGAAGTCCGGTCCGGGTGGGAAAAATCAAGCGCTCGAGCACCGGGTAGCGCAGGTACGGCTCTCCTTGAACCGCGGTGTTCTCGCCCGTGGAATCTCCTTGCGTCCGCTCAACCTCTTCGGCCCAGAAGCCTGGGTACTTCGGGGCTTCGGCGAACTCGACGCCCGAAAGCGAGATCTGGGTATAGACGAAGTACGTGACCAGAATGGGCTCGCCGACCAGGGCGGCCGGGCGCGACAGGACCGCTTCGACGAAGACCTTTCCCTGATTGACGGGCGTGCGTCTTCGCGGACGGCCAAAGATTTCTTCGAACGGGTCGCGGCCGCCAAAAGGATCCACACCGAAAGGATCCTGGGGCTGGGCCGGACGAATCGCGCCGGCTACCACCTCAAGCGTGATGGGGTCGGTCGGTGGATAACCCTGGACCGCCACCGGTCCAATCTCGGCGCTCCCGGTCTTGTCCGCCTTCAGGACGAACGTGAAGGTCTTCTGACGGGACATCGAGCCGTTGATGAACGAGATCTGGGTGGAAGTGGAAGGACCTGCGACCACGCGGAGATTCCGGAGGGTCGGCAGCGCCACGTCCAGACTGGCCGCTTCACCCTCCATGACGATGGAAAGGGTCGTCACGTCGTCGACCCCGATCTTGCGGGCGTCCACTGCGGTGCGAACAGACCCGCCTTGGGCGAGGGCCTGGGAGGCCACGCAGAGGAAGAGGATTCCGAAAATGGAGCGAAATCGGTTCGCGCGACGGGGAACGATCACCAGTCCTTGCCTTTTGTGCGCTTTGCCCGTTCGGCCTCGAGCTTTTTCTTCTGCTCGGTTTTTTCGTTCTGTTCGAGGGCTTTCAGGAGTTGCATGGCGCGGTCTTTGGACATGCCGGTCTCTTTCTGGAACTTCTCCTCTTCGCGTTCCTTCGGGGACTTGGGCGTCTCCTTCGGTGTGGCACCTGGGGCCGGTTTGTCCTGCTGCTTCTGGTCTTTCTTTTGATCCTGGGTGTCGTTCTGCTCTTCCTGCTTCTTTTCCTCATCTTTCTTTTGCTGGTCGAGCTGACGCAAGGCGATTTCAAGATTGCGCCTGGCTCGAGCGTCGTCGCCCCGGAGTCGCAGGGCGTCGCGATACGCAGCCACGGCTCCGGGAAGCTGCTGCGACCCGAGCAGGGCATTGCCGAGGTTGTAGTTGCTCTCGAAGGCGAGCTCGGTTTTGTCTCGCGAGAGACCGGTGAAAGTCTCAATGGCCGCCGGAGCCTGGCCGGCCTTGGCCTGTGCCACCGCTTCGTTGAAGCGCGTCACCGGGGAAGTGGGACGAGCGGCCCGCGCCTTCTCAAATGCCTGGAGGGCCTGTGCTGTATCCCCGGCTTCATAGGCCTTCAGGCCTTTCCGGGTTTCTCTCGATGGGCGACCGAGGATTTCGTCCTTGATGTCGGCGTGAACCGGAACGGCCAGCAACAGCAAGGGAGCCACAACGCGCAGGACCGTGCCCTTCCGCCAGCGTTCGAGGAAGACGGGGCCAAAGAGGGCGAGTAAGAAGGAGATGAAGGAGGCGACCAGTGGAACCTGGAACTGTTCCTTTTTCCGAAATGAGAACTCGGCGGCGGTCTGTCGGTTTTCCATCGCTTCTATAGCCGAGGCGATCGGAGAGAGAGATGTGTTGTTGGTGGCCACTTGGGTGAATTTTCCTCCCGTGGCCTGCGCGAGCCGAATCAGGGTCCCGGTATTGAGTCTGGAAATCACGGGCTCTCCGTTTTCAAGTTTGTATCCGCTGCGCGCCCCGCTCGAATCGGTATCCGGCACCGGGCCTCCCTGGCTTGAACCCACGCCGACGGTGTGGATGATCACGCCGGATTGCTTCGCGGCATTGACCGCGGCTTCAACACTCTCCTCGAGATCTTCCCCGTCCGAAACCAAAACGATGACCCGGTTCACCCGGGACGGGTCGACGAAGGTCGCGATTCCGGATTCGATTCCGGAGAGAAGGTTGGAGCCTGGGGTCGGAACAAAGCCTGGCTCAAGGGTTTCGAGAAAGAGGGCGACGGCATCCGCATCGAGAGTCAGCGGAACCAGCGGATAGGCCTCACCCTCAAAGGCCACGAGCGAGAATCGGTCGCCGGCGAGGCGCGCCATCAGGGCGGAAAGGGCCTGCTTCGCCAGGAAGAAGCGGTTGGGCGACGCGTCTTCGACCGACATGGAGAGGGAGGTGTCGAGGACAAGAGCCACGTCGACGCCGGCGCGCTCGACCCGCTCCCGCACAATGCCCCACTGGGGACGTGCGAGCGCGAGGATGAGGAAAAACGCCCCCAGGATCAGACAGACGGCGCGGAGCCAATC
>CAZFQH010000331.1:0-5075 GCA_964520805.1 uncultured Acidobacteriota bacterium
CAGTTTGACCACGTCGATCTTCGGCGGATTCTTCGTTTGCGCCCGCACGACGGTGACCCCCGAGACCTTCACCAGCCGGGGAGGCGGAACCGGGCGGGAGATGGTGATATCGCCCGCCTCGCTGACCCGCACATCGATCTCGACCCCCGGAGTCAGGCCGGCCCTCTCCCGGATGGCCACCGGGATGACCACTCGCCCCGCTTTGTCGATGGTCGTCTTCATGCCATGACTCTACCATTTTGATACCATTCCAATGGTTCACCGGAAGTTCCGCACGGGAATGTCGGGCAAGGTTTGCCCGGGCTCTTCGTTGATGAGGCTCACGTTCATGGCCCGCACGGTTATTCCCTCTTTCGATTGAAGGACGCCGTCGATCCTGAGCAGAGGGGCGTTTGTGAGCAATTCCCGGAAGCGGTCGAACTGATCGGGGCGCACGATAATGTTGGCGAGGCCGGTTTCGTCTTCAAGCGTGAGGAAAAGGAAGCCCTTGGCCGTGCCCGGACGTTGACGGCAGATAACCGCGCCGGCCACGCGAACGAAGTCGCCATCGCGTTGGCGGGGAAGGTCTATGGCGCGCAGGACCTTTGCTTCCTTGAGTCGGTCTCGGAAACGGGCAACCGGGTGCGGGCCGATGGTGAGGTCGGTGCCCAGGATGTCGGCGCGGAGGCGGTCGAGGGTGGACATCTCGGGAAGGGGGGAGGTTGGTGCCGTCATTGCGAAGAGGCCGTCGTTGGGGGGCCGACGAAGCAACCCCGTCCTGCAACTACCAACTTGTTCCGACCTGTCTTGCCGGGTAGTTGGGAATTGGGGGTTGCTTCGTCGGTCGGCTTCTCGATGGCCTCCTGCTGAGAAACCCGTTGAAGAACGCCCCTTTTCACGCGCTTTCTGGTCGGTCCCTTCGACCGGATCCCCTTCGTCGGACTCAGGGACCGTTGGTTCCTTCCAAACGTCACGGCCGAAGGCGGTCGCAGCTCGCAATGACGAGCGGTTCAATTGGCTTGATGGTTGTTCGAACAGCGGGCCGGGGGAGCGGCCCAGGGCAGCCACTTGCCACAAGGCGTCGCGGCGCGTTCGGTCGAAAGCCGCGAAGGCGCCGATGGAGGCGAGGCGTTCGAGTTCGTCGGCGTGGAGTTTCGTGCGGCGGGCGAAGTCTTCGATCGACGCAAAGGGTCTTCGCGCGCGTTCCTCAGCGACCGCCGCCGCTGCGGGGGCGCGGAGGCCCGAGACGTAGTTGAGCCCCAATCGAAGAGGGGTTTTCGTCGAGGCGAGAGGGTACGCTTCGCCGCAACCCCCTCGCGATTCCAATGTGCAGACCACATCGCTTTTCGTCACGTCCACCGGAAGGAACCTCACCCCGTGACGCTGGGCGTCTTTCACCAGGGTCATCGGGTGATAGAAGCCCATCGGCTGATTGTTGAGGAGCGCGCAGACGAACGCGGCGTGATGATGAGCGCGCAGGTACGCGCTCGCATATGCGATGAGCGCGAAGCTCGCGGCGTGGGACTCGGGGAATCCGTAGAGCGCAAAAGACGCGATCGACTTCACGATCTGATCCTGGGCAACGCCATCGATGCCGTTCTTCCCCATCCCCGCCCGCAGCTTGGCCTCGATTTCGGCCATCCGTTTTTCCGACCGCTTGAAGCCCATGGCCCGCCGAAGCTCTTCGGCTTCGCCCCCGGTAAAGCCCGCAACCGTCATGGCCATGCGCAGCAGTTGCTCCTGGAACAAAGGCACGCCCAGCGTCCGTTTCAAGATGGGCTCGAGCGAAGGATGCGCGTACTCCACCGGCTTGCGGCCCGCGCGACGATCAAGATAGGGATGCACCATCTGACCCACGATGGGGCCGGGGCGGATGATGGCCACTTCGACCACGAGATCATAGAAATGATCGGGTTTCATCCGCGGCAGAGTCGCCATTTGCGCCCGGCTCTCGATCTGAAACACGCCCACGGTATCGGCGGCGCGAATCTGCGCGTAGGTCTTCGGGTCGTTCTCGGGGAGGTGCGCGATGTCGATCTCGACGCCCGTGTCAGAGAGGATCGAAATGCAGTCTTGCAATGCCGCCATCATGCCCAGGCCAAGCAGGTCGACCTTGATGATGCCGAGATCGGCGCAGTCTTCTTTATCCCATTGGACGATGGTGCGGCCCGGCATCGACGCGGGCTGAAGCGGCACCACTTCATCGAGCCGGCCCTGGGCCACGATCATGCCCCCCGAGTGCTGGCCGAGATGACGCGGCAGGTCCTGGATGTCGTGGAAGAGGCGGGCGAAGACCTTCAGCCGAAGATCGCTGCGATCGACACCCGCTCGCTCCAGGCGAGCATCGAAGGTGTCCTTCGTGTCGTGCCACTCAAACCGCCGCATCTGCCGCGAGACGTTCTCGACCACGTCATCCGGCAGATCGAGGACTTTGCCGATCTCCCGGGCTGCGCTTTTCTCACGATAGGTGATGACGTTCGCGGTCATGGCCGCGCCGTGGGGACCGTACTTCGCATAAACGTGCTGGATGACCTTCTCGCGACGGTCGCCTGAAGGCAGGTCGATGTCGATGTCGGGCCACTCGCCGCGCTCTTCGGACAAAAACCGCTCGAAGAGCAAATCCATCCCCACCGGATCGACCGCGGTGATGCCGAGGCTATAGCAGACCGCACTGTTCGCCGCCGAACCCCGCCCCTGGGCGAGGATGCCTTCGGCCTTGCAGAACTGCATGAGGTCCCACACGATGAGGAAGTAGCCGGCCAGGCCGAGCTTCGCGATGACGTTCAGCTCCTTCTCGATCTGCGCACGCGCCCGATCGTGATATGGGCGGTAGCGGTTGCGCGCCCCCGCTTCGGTGATCACGCGCAGGAACGAGTCGTTCGTCTCCCCTTGGGGCAGCGGATAGTCGGGAAAGCGATAGCCGAGATCGTCAAGGGTGAAACGCAGGCGGTCGGACAAGGCCTCGGTGTTTCGAAGGACATCGGGACGATCAGCGAAGAGAGACTGCATGTCCGAGGGGCGCTTCAAGTGACGCTCGGCGTTTTCGGAGAGCAGACGGCCCGCGCGGGACAAGGTGGTGTGATGACGCAAACAGGTGAAGACATCGACGAGCCGCCGGCCCGGAGGTTTCGCATGAAGCACGCCGTTCGTGGCAATCGCGCGAAGGCCGCGAGCCTCGGCCAGATCGAGAAGATCCAGAGCGTCCCGATGGCCCTCCCGCGTGAGGTGGCGTTGTATCTCGACGAACGTCCGCTCTTTGCCGAAAAGCGGGATCAGCGCATCGATTGTGGAAACGTCGGAAGACACGGCGACAAGACCCGAGAGACCTTCGGGTATGCCAAAGCCCTCACCCAAGCCGCCGGTCGGTGGGCCTTTTCGCACTACCCCCCGGGCTCGCGCGGTAAGAAGCCGGCTGAGGTTGCGATACCCTTTCTGGTTTTCCACCAGAAGGGTGACCACGCGGTCTTCATCCGGAGAAGCCGCGGGCAAAGAAACCCCCGCGCCCACGATGGGCCGGATACCGGCCTTCTTCGCGGCCTGGAAGAATCTGGGCGCACCGGCAAGGGCATCGCGATCGGCAAGGCCCACTGCCTCGTAACCCATCCGAGCGGCCTGGGCGACAAGATCCTCGGGGCTTGAAGAACCCCTCAGAAAGGAAAAAGCGGAGGACGCAAGAAGCTCGGAGTACATTCGCCCTATTTTCGCCTGACAATTGCAGGGCCGGGGTCCGGTTCGCGAATGTTCTCGACAAAAATTCCTGCGCAAGCCCGGTTGACAGAAGGTTCGGCGGGCTTGCTACACTTCCTTCGCCCTTCTCCTCCATTTATTAAAGGCTGAGCGAAAGTTTCCCGACAGATAGCCAATCGATGAGTGTCTTCAACAAGGTCGTCAGCCGGGTTCGGGATTTCTTTCTGGAGCCCGAGCCGCCGACACGCGCCTTCAAGGCCACCGGTTCGACGAATGATGGGTCATCGCTCAAGTCCGAGCGGTCGGATGCTTTCGAATGGGAGCCGCCGGATCGGGCGCGCAGCCAGAGCAAGCCCGCCGATGCCGCTCCTGCCGCGGCCTGGAATGCCGACCCTGGGTCGGAGTCCACCCGAAACGCTCCCTTCTCACCGCGGAACTATTCGACTGAAGAACTTCAGAGGAGTTCGGTTCTCGACATCGTGGCCGCGGTTGACGCCCGTGGCAAGGCAGCCGTGGCTCGCCCGGCTCCGTCCAAAACCGGCAACCTACGGGTCCCGAAAGAGCTTCTCGATGAGCTGGCGAAAGCCATGCCCGCGGCGGCGGCGGGCGTAAAGCCAGAGCCACCCACTCCACCTCCCACGTCGGCTCCAACACCCTCGGCCAAAGAGCCCGTCCGTGAGCCAAGGCCGGCCCCGGTTCGGGCACGGACGCTCACCCCGGATGAGGCCCGCGCACTCGGCGCGAGGTTGAGCCCGCAACAGGCGAAGACGCTCGGCCGCAAGCCCCCTTCCGTGGAAGGCGGCGAGACCACGCCGCTTATGGTCGGAGAGATTCCCCGACCCCCGGCGCCTGAAGGTCTCGGATTCGCATCCATGCTTCGTGAGGCCGCGCAAAAAGTCAGCGAGACCGAGGCACCCTCTGCGAGCACGGAACAATCAGCAAACGCAGCGCCGGCACCGCCTCCGCCACCCGCGGAGTCTCCGATCGCCGAGAGCCCATCCGGTCGTTCGGCCTCCAATCTGCGAAGCCTGGCCGGAATCGAAATGGCCCCGCCTCCGTTTGCCCTGCACCGCGACAACGTCACTTCAAGCATCGAGCGACGAGCCCTTTTGGACCACACTCGAACCGGCGAAATGGACCGTCCGGGATTGATCCGAGCGCAGACGGGGCCGGTTGAAATGCCCGCCGCCCCCAATCTGGCCGAAGAACCCGAACGTGAGATCGAGGGGGTCAACACGGGAGAAATCGACCGCGGATTGATTGCGGAGATCTCTGCCTCGCTCCGCGTAGCGCCTCCTGCGGCCCCCGCGGCTTCCATAGCGCCCGCAGCCCCCGCCGCTTCCATACCAAAGGAACCGCGCGCAACCGGGCCGCTCTGGTGGCGGCCCCAGCCGATGTTCAAGACGACC
>CAZFQH010000332.1:0-5069 GCA_964520805.1 uncultured Acidobacteriota bacterium
ACTCCATGCCGATGTTCGACGCAAGGCGGGAGAAGAAGAGGCCTCCGGGCTTGAGCACCCGCCACATCGATTCGACCATGGCCGTGAACTGCCGGTCGTCCGCGGCAAAGTGAAGCACGGCGATGCTGATCACGACGTCCATGGACTCCGCATCGAACGACATCGCTTCGACCGGGTCCAGACGGAAATTGCCGGGCGGAAGGGAGGCATTGAGCCCCGCGGCGAGTCGCAACGCCTCGCTGATGGCGTTTGGATCCGTATCGACCGCCGAGACGTCATAGCCCGCATTCAGGAGATACCGGATGTTCCGGCCGTGGCCACAGCCCGCATCGAGAATCCGGCCCTCCCTGGGAATCCGGCCGCGCAGAAGCTGATCGAAAAGGTAGATGTCGATGTTGCCGAACATCCGTTCGAGATTGGTAGCGGCGATCATTCAGAAATCTCCAGACGGCTGAACATCTTGACGAGGTCGCCCAGACTAACCCAAACCCCAATGCCGTTCGTGGCGACTTGGTTGCCCACGATTGGCCTCATCGGGAATTAGGATGCCCCGGTGATGCGCGAACCTGAGCCCGACGTGAATCCGGGCCCGACGGCTCCGCTAATGTGGGGTATCGCGAGTCTGATCGCCGTGGGCCTGGTCCTGCGCGCGCGGCAGTTCGCATTCGGCCGGTCCCTATGGCTCGACGAGGCCATGCTGGCTGTGAATATCGTTTCCCGGTCTTTCGCCGAACTTTTTCACCCGCTCGACTTCCACCAGAACAGTCCCATCCTCTTCCTGATCGTCGAGAAGGCTCTTGTGACCATCTTCGGCGTGAACGAGTACAGCCTTCGGGCCTTTCCCTTTCTATGCGGCGTGCTCCTCCTGCCCCTGATGACTTTCGTGGCACTCCGTGTGGGCGGGCCGATGGCGGGCCTTTTGGTCGCATCCCTCGCAGCTCTGTCGCCCGCCCTCCTCCGCTACTCCGAGGAGGTCAAACCCTACGGTGTCGACGCCTTCGCCAGCATGGTTCTGATCTCGCTGGCTCTGAAGCTGGGCGAGGCTCCGTCCCGATTTTGGATTCGTGCGCTCGGCGTGGCCGCACCTCTGTCTGCTCTGATTTCGAGTCCTTCGGTTTTCGTAGCAGCCAGTGTCTTCGCCGGGCTGACCCTTCGGTTCCGCGCGGATCACCGAGGCCTGCGCAGCATGGTCGGGCCGGTAGCCGCCTGGCTCGCGACCTTCGTCATGTCCTACATCGCCTTTCTGCGCCCGGTCGCGAACGATTTCCTGGTGCGCGACGCCTATCGCGGCGGGTTCTTGCCGCCTTCGGCCGATTCGTTCACTCCACTGCCCCTGCTGAAGGGATCTCTCCTCCCCGCGTTTCTGAACGAATCGAGGTGGCTCTTGAAACACCCGGTGGCTCCTGCCCTCGCCTTGGCCCTCCTGTATGTGGCCGCGGTTGTCCTGGTCGCTCGCCGCCGCGGGCTCTGGATCGCCGTCATGCTCGGCGCACCCCTTCCGATCGCACTCGCGGCCGCGAGTCTGGGGCTTTACCCGGTCGGGGTTCCGAGACTGATGGTGTTCTGGTATCCCGTTCTCATTGTCCTTGGGGGTGGGGGCGTCGGGCTCGCCGCGCTCCGCCCGCCGAAGGCGACGGTGGCGGTGGCCCTTTTCGTCTCGTGGTGTGCCCTTCTCTCCCCCATGGCGGTTGAGTCGTGGCGTCTCTTCCGCGTTCCTTACGCTGGCGACAACTTCAAGGCGGCCTATCTCGCCTACGAAGCCCAAGCCCGCGGGGAGCCCGTCTACGTGGGTGCTCGCACCCAGCCCCTATGGATTTTTTACTCCACCCGTTGGAACGTACCCTTGGATTCTCTCGCGGTGGAACGGGTGCGCTTCTATCTTCAGGCGGGCGGAGGAGGGCTCAGCTTCGAGAACTCGTGGCCGCGTCGCCTGCCCGTCCCGCGCGGGGAGGGCAAGGATCTGGCGTTCAACTACCAGGGGCGTCGCGAGATCCTGGGCCTCGCCACGGGGCGGCGCTGGAACTGGCCGAACTACCTGAACCGCACGGTCGACGCGGGCTGGGCGGAGAACGAGGCCGAACGCCTCCGCGCCGCGACGTCAGACACGGGCCACTCCTGCGCCTGGCTCGTCGCCGGCCACCTGCGGGAGGGTGCTTACGCCCCCCTCCGCAGGGCCCTGATCGAGGGCCACTCAGCCCAGGTGGCCTTCGAGCAGACCTTCCTGGGAGCGGCCACGGCCAAGCTCTGCTTCCCGAGTGCCAGCTACCCCGATCAGTCCGGTTGGTAAATGCCCTTCAGGAAACGCTCCTTCTCGGCATCCCTTTCGATGTAGGGCACGCCTTTCTCCATCCATTCAGGCCTCGGACCCGCCTTCAGGAAGTGGTCGAAGAACTGCTGCATCCGCACGGTGTAGTCCTTCTGATTGGGCCGCTTGCGCAGACCGTGGAACTCGCCGTTGTAGTTGAAGAGGTAGGCCTCCTTCCCGGTCCGCCGCAGGGCCAGGAACAACTCGATGCCCTGGTACCAGGGAACCGCGTCGTCGTTGTCGTTGTGCAGAATCAGCAGCGGCGTGGTCACGCGCTTGATCTCGAATATCGGCGAGTTCGCGAGGTACTTGTGCGGAGCGTCGTAAAGGGACGGCCCGACGCGGCTCTGAGTCTGTTCGTACTGGAACTGCCGAGGCAGGCCCGAGCCCCATCGGATGCCCGAGTAGGCACTCGTCATGTTGCTCACCGGCGCGCCCGCTTCCGCGGCTTTGAAACGGTTGGTGCGCGTCACCATCCAGGCGATCTGGTAGCCACCCCACGAGTGGCCCTGGATGCCCACGTTGGCTTCGTCGACGAAGCCCCGGTCGACCACTTCCTGAATCGCGGGCAGCACCGATTTGAGCGCGTCCTCTCCCGGCTGCCCCAGGGTGTAAACGATGTCGGGAGTCAGAATAAGGTACCCGTTGCTCACGTAGTACGCGACATTGATGCTGGTGCCGGGCGCCGGGTTCACAAAGTTGTGGACGTTCTGCGAGAGCCTCTCGTAGATGTAGACGATCATCGGGTACTTCTTCTTCGGATCGAAGTTGTCGGGCTTGATGAGCCCCGCCTGAAGGGCCACTCCATCGGTGTTCCTGAACTCGACCAGTTCGGCCTTGCCCCACACGAAGGGTGCCGTCTGCGATCCGCCATCGGTGACCTTGGTGAGGATCTTGAAAGTGGCGTCGGTGACGTGGACGTCCGGGAACTCGTCGAAGCGCTGGGCCGTGACCAGAAAGACATCGGCGTCCTTCGCTCGACCGACGAAGCGATGGCTGCGCGATCCGCTCATGAGTCGGACCGGCGCGGCCGAGCCGTCGAAGCCATCCCGATAAAAGCCGGTTTCCCTGGTCTGTTCGTTCTCGCCGCGGAGAGTGAGGGGCCTCAGCGGATCGATCCCGCGCTCGTCGTCATCCTCGTCCACCGGCTCGGTGCGCTCGATGCGATACACGGTGCGGCCCTTGCGCCCTTCCCCTTCGGTCAGGTTCTTCGCGGGACGTCCGTCCTCAAAAAGCTGCCAGACGTCGTAGCGATCATTCACCAGAAACGAGGCGCTGTCCCTGGTCCAGCCCGAGCCGCCGTAGCCCGAGGGCGGATCCGGGGTGTCGTCGAGTTCGTCCGCGAAGGAAACCGGGAGGGCGCTGGTCAGATTCCGGATGGATCCATCCTTGGCGTTCAGGACATGCCAGTGCCGGTCCGCGAAGAACACGCCAAGATCGCCCGAAGGCGACCACTGGAACGCGGCCCCGAAGCCTCCACCTCGCCACTTCTTCTGCACCAGCTTTCGTTCGCCGCTGCCGGTGTCGACGAGGTAGAGATCGTTGTAGGTGCCGTCGAAGTCGATCATGCGCCTGTAGGCGGAGTCGTCCAGACCCAGGGCGCGGTTGCCGTCGTCACTCAGGATCACCGTGCGCAGAGTGGAATCGGCGACCTGGGTATACCGTTTGGTCGCGAGGTCGTAGACCCCGCGATAGGTCCGCGCGCGCTCCTGGGCCGCGCGGATTCGTTGCATGGGCTGAATGAGGTCGTCCGCGGTATTCCAGATATCGAGCACAACCTTCTCGTCGGCGGGAACATCGTCTCCTTCGGCCCTCGGTGCGGGCGACGGTGGAGCGGCAGGAACGTACAATTTGCGGCCATCCCGCGAAAACCCGAGGGCTCCGCGATCGGAGACACCAAGCGCTGACTTCATCCCCGGCGTCGAGCCCTCCACCACGGCCGCGGCCGAGGCGCCCCCTCGATCCCAGACGTAGGCCTTGAATTTCGGGGCCTTGGCGGCGGCATCATCCCGGTCGCTCACGAAAGCCGCCCGCTTCTGCTCGCGATCCCAGGTGAGCTTCAAGTACCGGCCGGCGCCGGACACGAGTGCGGTCGGAGGCGGCGACGAGGCCCCCACGATCAGCACGAAAACGCCATTCTCCGTTTCCGTCTTCGACGAAACCGCATACAGAAGCAGGGCGCCATCGCGGGCCACGGAATACTCGAGGACGCTCGGAAAGGTGGTCTCCTTGCCCGACGCGAGGTCGCGCATCACAAGATCGGTTCCGTACTCCTTGCGGGTGACGCCGGGCCGCGCGGGAGGGGTCGCCTCCTTCGATTCCTTCAAGTAGGCGATCCACGAGCCGGCCTTCGAGGGAATCTGAACGCTTTTCACGGAGGCAACGGAGGTCGCCGTGAAGCTCTTAAGGTCCACGATCACCAGGCCTCCCTTCGGCATGTCTTCCGGCTTCTTCTTCGCCTTCTTGGAGGCGTCGGTGTCCACCTTGGTGGGATAGGTCGTCGAAACCACGTACTGGTTATCGGCGGTGAAGGTGATGCGCACATTCCGCACGGCCGGTGGCGCATCGGGATTCGCATCCGGGTCGGGAAGAGGAGGCGGGGGCAGGGCGCCCACGCCGTACCGCTGCTCTTTCCCGGTCTTGAGGTCGCGAACTACGAGGTCGCCATCGCCTTCCTGCGGCATATATGAATAGGCGAAGTACCGCCCATCGCGCGAAAGGACCGGAGTGGCCACCTGACGCCAGCCGTCATAGTCACTATGGG
>CAZFQH010000333.1:0-5069 GCA_964520805.1 uncultured Acidobacteriota bacterium
GCCGAATGGGTCGTCTACGGTTCCCGGGCGGTGCTCGACTCCAGCGCCAGCGCTCTCGGCCTCCCGACCGTGGCCGCCTCGGGCGCGACCTTGGTTGATATCAGCGGCCCGCCCGTGGCGGTTGGAGTTGTGGCCTCCGAGGCCGGCCGACAGGCGGCGGTGGCCGTGATCCGCGCGGCCGAGGACTCGTTGCGCGGCGAAATCGACGGTTTGGTCACGGCACCTCTCAACAAGGAGGCCATGCACATTGCGGGTTTTAACTATCCCGGGCACACTGAACTGCTGGCCTATGTCGCGAAGACTCCCAATGTGGCCATGATGTTCGTGGGCGGGAAGATCCGGGTGGCGCTGCTGACCATCCACGCCCCGCTGAAGGACGTACCCAAGCTCGTGACTGAGGCGGAGATCGTTCGGGTGGCCACGCTCGTGCACAAGGCTCTTCCGCGGTTTGGCGCTGCCAGTTCGCGGCCGAAGATCGCCATCGCCGGGCTCAATCCCCATGCGGGAGAACACGGCCACATCGGCACCGAGGAGCAGGAGGTGTTTCCCGCGGCCCTATCGAGACTGCGCAGCGCCGGGGTCGATATCGAGGGACCCTTTCCCGGCGACACTCTTTTCGTGCGCGCGGCTCGCGGCGACTTCGACGGCGTGATCGCCTGCTACCACGATCAAGGCCTCATTCCGGTCAAGCTGCTCGCCTTTGGTGAAGCGGTGAACGTCACGATCGGTCTGCCGTTCATCCGAACCTCCGTGGACCACGGCACTGGTTTCGACATCGCGGGCCAGGGCCGGGCCGACCCTTCCAGCCTGCTCGCCGCGATGCGCCTCGGCGTGGACCTCGCTCGCGGATCTTTCGGCCCACGGTAACCCAGGTTACTGACCGCGCGGCCGATACCGCGCACAATTGCCTTATCGGCCGGGTTTTCGTTCCGGTCGATAGTCTGAAGAGGAAGAACGATGACTGACCTTGTGACCGGAATCGCGATCGTGCTTATCTGGGTGGGGCTGCAGGTTTATGTGCTGCCGCGCCTGGGCGTCCCCACCTGAGCGGTTCCTCGCCCGCGCGGGTCGCGGGAGCCACGAAGCACTGATACCAAAGACCGCACGTCGGGTCCGTAGACCGGCTACTAACGGCCGAGGGTGCGGAGGCCTTCTCGATTGACGATGTCGATTCGTCCGCGACCGAGGCGTACCAGGCCCGCTTTCTCGAACTCTTTCAGCAAGCGTGAGGCGATCTCGCGGACGGTTCCGAGTTCGTCCGCGACCCGCTGATGGGTGGTCTTGCACGGATTCGGCCCCTGCGCGAGGATCAGGGCCAGGCGCTGATCCAGGCGCTTGAAGGCGAGGGCGTCGACCAGCGCCATCAGATCGGTGATGCGGCGTGAAAACAGCCCGAAGACGAATCTCCGGAAGGAGGGGTTCTCGAGAGCGAGATTGAACTGGGCCGGGGTGAGTATCGCCACTTCGGTCTCTTCCTCGGCCTCGGCGCGCGCGTCATAACCCACATCGCCGACCAGGCAGACGGTGGAGATGATGCAACTTTCCCCAGGCCCGACCCGATACAAAGGGATCTCGCGGCCTTCGGCCGAGCGCTTGAAGACACGAATCAGTCCCCGCAGTACGAAAGGGAAGCCGATACAGGACGCCCCTTCCGCGAAAAGCTCGGTGCCGCGCGGGAAAATATGCCGGGTGGCCTGAGCCGCCATGGCCTCGCGGGCGGCCCGGTCGAGGGGGGCGAGCCCCGGGTAGCGCGCTTCGATCTGTTCGGCCGGGGCGTATGGCGTGCCCGGGCTCAAGCCGTCGGGGACGGCTTGCCTGGTCACGCGGGTTCGGCTTCCATACGGTAGCCGGCGCCCCGTACCGTAAGAAGAATGCGCGGACTCGCGGGGTCGGCTTCAAGATACTTGCGCAGCCGCACCACAAAGTTGTCGACCGCGCGGGTCTCCGTGTCGGGAAGAAGGTTCCAAACCTTCTCGAGGATCTCGGCCTTCGTCACCACCGTCCCTCTCCGCTCGTAGAGCAAGCGGAGGAGCCCGGCCTCCAGAAGGGTCAGGCGGATCACCGACTCGCCGCGGCGTACCTCGAAATTCGCGAAGTCAACCCGGTTGTCGCCGATCGAAACCACGGTCGGGCCGCCCGGAGAGGCCGGGGCCTTGGCCCACTCCCGGCGGCGCAGCAGGCTTTTGACCCGGGCGAGCAGGATGGTGAGGTCGAAAGGCTTCGACAAGTAGTCGTCGGCGCCCGCCTCCAGGCCTTCGACGACGTCTTCGGGAAGGCCCTTCGCGGTCAGCATCAGGATCGGGGCCCGATTCCCGGCGGCCCGCGCCGCCCGCACCACCGAAAAGCCGTCGGCCTTTGGAAGCATCACATCCAGGAGGACCAGGTCGTGCCCCTCCTTCGACCGGGGTCCGTGAATCGACAGAAGGTCGATAGCGGTCTGGCCATCGGCGATGCAGTCGACCTCGTAGCCTTCGGCCTTGAGATTGAAGGCAATTCCGCGAGCCAGGCTGGCCTCGTCCTCGACCACCAGAATGCGCGCCGCGACCAGGGGCTCAAGCATGGGCCACCTCCTCTATCGGTTCGCCCACGCGGTCTTTCACCACTCGCGGCAGATGCAGGACGAAGACCGCCCCCTTTCCTTCGCCTGCGCTGTCGGCGAGCACGGTGCCGCCGTGGGCCTTCACCACTGATTTGACAATGAAAAGGCCAAGACCGGTTCCGGTTCGCGAACGCCGCACCTCGGACCCGATCCGATAGAAACGGTTGAAGATGAAACGAAGGTGCGCGTGATTCATGCCCACACCGCGGTCCTCGACGGCGAGGCGGGCGAAACCGTTTGAGGCTTCGCTCAGCGTGACCTTCACCTGTACCGGCTCGGTTGAATACTTGACGGCGTTGTCGAGGAGGTTCAGCACCGCGGTCTCGAGGGCGGTGGCGTCGCCTTTCAGGAGCAGGCTCGGAGGGCCGATGTAGGTGACCGAGGCCTCCTCCAGGCGGTTGCGGGTGCGGGTGAGCGCACAGGCATGCTCGACCAGGCGGGCAAGGTCGATGGTGGGCGGATTCACCACCGCGCGATCGGCGTACATGCCCGCGTTGAGGATGTTGTTGATGGTCCCGTTCAGGCGATCGAGATCGGCCCGCATGGTCTCGTAGAAATCGTCGCGCTCGTGGGCGGACAAGGTGTCCGACCTCAGCATGAGGGTGTCGAGATACAGACGCAGCGACGCCACCGGGGTCTTCAGTTCATGAGTCACGGCGCTCACGAAGTTCGACTGGCGCTCGTTGAGCCGCACTTCGCGAAGGAGCAGCGTGAACATCAGCCCCAGGCCCGAGATCAGGAGCAGGAAGAGCAGCAGCCCGAAGAAGTAGACGAGATAGCGAGCGGTGGGCGAACGCTGGAGGGCAGCCTCTTCGCTCGCCAGGAGCTGCCAGCCCACGGTGAGCAGAATCGCCACCAGAAGCAGCGAGACGCCAATGGTGATGTGAAACCAGGTTCTTCGCCTGGGTGGAGAAAGCTGTGCTTCGGCCACTTGCCCCTTAAAACAGTTTGAAAATGTCCGGGAGGACCCTCAGGATGCGGCCCCGCGTCAGGTAGCGCCGGGAGAAAGAGAGACGGACCAGCGCGCTCAGCCGGGCCAGAATGAAAGGATGATGAAACGACTTCAGCGCGCCCGCCATCATGGCCTTGAACTCCGGGCCGTAGGGGTACCACCAGACCTCGCCTCCGCGCGACATATCGCGGGCGATGTACTTGGGCTGGGTCATCTCGCGCAGGCCCAGGGCGCCATGGGTTCTCCCGATGCCGGAGGCCTTGATGCCGCCCCACGGTGAGGTGGGCTCGCTGAAGGTGTAGACGTGGTCGTTGATGGTCACGACCCCCGCCTGAAGTTCGCGCTCGAGCCGGGCCGCGGTGGTTTCGCTCGTGGTCCAGCCGCTCGCGGTGAGGCCGTAGGGCGAGTCGTTGGCGAGTCGAATGGCCTCGTCGATCGACTTCACGCGCATGATCGGCAGGATCGGACCGAACGTCTCGTCGCGCATGATCGTCATCGTGTGGTCTACGCCGGTGAGGACCGTCGGCGGATAGAAGTATCCGGGGCCCTCGGGCCGGACGCCGCCGGTTTCGATGCGGGCCCCTTTGGCGCGTGCGTCCTCGAGGTGCGCCACCACGATGGCTCGCTGTCGCTCCATCGTGAGGGGCCCCATGTCGGTGATGCGGTCAAGCGGGTCGCCCACCTTGATCGCTCTCGTCTTCTCGATGACCCGCGCGATGAACGCGTCGGCGATGGATTCCTCAACATAGACGCGCTCGACCGAAGCGCAGGTCTGGCCCGCGTTCAGGAAGGCCGCCCACACGATTCCCGAGGAAGCGCGTTCGAGATCGGCGTCCGCGCACACCACCGCCGGATCTTTGCCGCCGAGTTCCAGAGTGACGGGTGTCCCCTGCGCTCCGGCACTGGCCATGATGCGACGGCCGGTGGGCACGCTTCCGGTGAAGAGGACCTTGCGGAAACGCGGGTCACTGACGAGCGACGCCGCGACCCTGTCGTCGCAGGCCACCGTGTTCACAACGCCTGGGGGCAAACCGGCGCGGGTGAAGAGATCTCCGATGGCGAGGCCGATCAGCATGGTGGCGGGAGCGGGTTTCAAAACCACGGTGTTTCCCGCCATCAACGCGGCGGCGATGCCGGTGATGGGAATCGAGAACGGATAATTCCACGGCGTGATCACAAGAACCGGACCCATGGGTGCGAACTCCAGTCGCGCCTGCTTGTGCCCGATGAGGAAAACCGCGGTCTCGGTCTCTTGCGGGGCGAGAATCGATTCGGCGTTTTCCGCGATGTGTTTCAGATGATCGAGAGCCGGGAGGATCTCGGCGAGATGGGCCTCGGCCACCGGCTTTCCTTGTTCGCGCGCGATCAGTGTGGCGAGGGCCTCCGCTTCGTTGAGAATCAGCGCGCGCACCCGGTCGAACATCTGACGACGCTCGGCGAAGGAAGTGTTGGACCAGGCGGGGAAAGCGGCCGCCGCCGCGGCCACCGCCGTGCCGGCCTCGGCCTCATCCAGTTGCG
>CAZFQH010000334.1:0-5062 GCA_964520805.1 uncultured Acidobacteriota bacterium
CCCGATCCCGGTGAGGAGTTCGCGACCGGCATTCGCGAGCCCAAGAAAGGCGATCATGTCGTCCTGATCCACACCGTCTCCAGACACTCCGATAGCACCCACCAGTTGGCCGCCGCGGTAGATGGGAACCGATCCTGGGAAGATCTGGATGCCGTTGAAGATCTCGGGCAGGAAGGAACATCCAACGCCTTTGCCCTGACCAAGGAGAGCGCTGTTCACCAGGTCCGACTGGAGACCCACATGAAACGGGCTCCAGTTTGAATACGGTGTGCTGAGCGGCCCTCCTGAAGTTCCGAAAACACCATCCGGGAAAAGCGGCCGGTGTAGATTGCCGATCGATCGACCCGTGTGGGCGATGCCGTTCGCGAACGCGCCGGGGTCAGCCAGAAAAGCCTGGGTCGCAAGCAAATACGCGCCCGGGTTTGAACTCTCCCCCGTGGCCGCATACACGGTTGCCGGGATGGAACGAAGGTCCGAGGCGGCGAGCGGACGTGAGAAGAAGGCGGCCGTGCGGGCTTTCTGAACCGCCACGTCGGTGCCGAACACCGGCGCGTCCGAGGTCCGCGCCAGAGCGAGAATCGTTCCTCGCGTATCCACGACCGCGATGGTGACCTCGGCCGCCGATCCCAGCGGCCGACGTATCTGCGCTCGCGCCCGACCGGCAACCCGCAGCCCGTTCTTGACGATCGACGTCACCTCGGAGGCACTCAGAAACCCATCGCTCCCAGGTCGCGGCTCGTACCGATTCTGATTCCGCGAATCGACCAGAATCTGCGCTCCTACATCGGCGAAAGCGACCTCGTCGGGACGAAATCCGGACTCCTTCGTGCCAAAGGCGACACCTGCTCGGGTGCGGCCGTCGAAGAAGCCCGCGACAAGAGGGACCGCTCCTGGAATATCTCGAAGGGCCGGAACATCCGTCGCCGTCGAAGCCCGGGCTTCCGCGTCGGTGAACCGGAAGGTCCGGCCATCGGCAGTGATTCGATCCGCACGTCGATCGGCGGGCGCCATGAAGCCCAAAGCGGCGTTGGCCGCGATCAGTTCGTCCTGGTCTGAATCGACGTCGGTAATGTCGAGGTCGATGGAATAGAGCGAGTCCGAAATCACGCCCACACCACCGACGAGCCGGCCATCCTTGTAGAGCGGGAGTCCGCCGGGATCTCCGGCGAGACCCAGCGGCGAGGGCCTGGGGCCGAGACTCTCGTGGCTGATCATCACATCGGAGCAGGGTAGTTGCGAGAACTGCACACCGTAGAGCGGGCCGGAGGGTTGGGAGATTTCGCGCGGGTTGAAATTCTCCTGAACGATCTGGCTCGCCGTCCGGGTCGAGAAGGCATTCCCCTCGGACGAGAGAAAAGCACCGGTCAGCGCCTTGGAGATGGCGGCGAGCACGCTCGGAAGCCGGCCGGTGGGGAGACGAATCCCCTCGATGCCGCCCACCGCACCGCGACCGCTACGGAGTTCGAAACCGGGATCGGCACCGGACATCTGAAATACACCGAGAACGTTCCCCACCCGATCCACCACCGCGATCGTGGCGGGTGCGCCTCGGGCCTGAGCTTCCGAAGCACCCTGGGCGAGGATTCGCTCGACTTCAGCCGATGCCAGAAAGTCGGATGATGTCGTACACCGCCCCGAGCACCCGCCTAGACCCAGTCCGGTATCGCCGCCGCACGCGGTCAGAAAAAGCAGGCTCAGAAAGCCCGCAACCGTGAGAAGTCGGTGGCCGCGGTGTCGGTTGCTTCTCATCGGTGCGCGGGCAACGTCGCGGGTGCTGCTATGAGAGCCGTCGGCGAGCCTGGAAGGTTCGTGGCGATCGCCCTATGCTGGTGGAACGTGTGGCACTTCTCGCAGGGGCTTCGAACCTTGCCGCTCACGGAAGAAGCACCAGCATGGCACGACCGGCAGGTCCCGATGGTCGGAAGAGCCAGATCGTCGCTCGCCCGCGAGGACGCCACGTCATGGCACCGCGCGCACTCCGCCTGCTGGTGGGACCGATGGTCAAAGTCGACGTCATCGAGCCACCTGCGATTCAGCTTTACGGGTCGAACCACCCAGGTAGACGGCGCCGAACCCCGCGAGATCGAATGGCACTGCCCGCAGACTCGCGTCTCAATCATGTCCTTCGCCACCCGGGCCGCCTTCTCCTCCGCCCACACCCGAGCCCTTCGGTTCTCGATCCGGGGCGACTCCGCGACGGGCCGGCGGAGCGAGTCATTGATCAGAGTCACGTCGATATCCGCACCGCGAAGTGCCGCCTGTGAATAGAACTCCCGCAACATCGTCAACACCTCTTCAGGCTTCGCGTGCGGCGCGCGGCGAGAGGTGATCGCAGGTTCAAACTCCAGGCCGTGGCACTCCGAGCAGTGTTCCGTCATGCGGATCGGCTCGAAGCCGCGACGGACGTCGGGCCGGTGGCACTGAGCGCAGGTCAAGGTCCGCTGCCCAGCCGGGCTACGAAGGGCCTCAACGAGGTGAGCCTTGTGGCTGAACCTGAGGCCCGAGGGTTCACGTGCGGGCGCCTTCAGCGCTGACGAGACTTCAATACCTTCGATCGTGGGCGACAACTCGGGATGGTTCGTCGCGAAATCAGTGATTCTGGGCAAGGTCGATGCTGGGAATCGGCCGCCGAGATCGCGGTGGCAGCCCACGCACAGCGTTCCGTCCACACGCGCCGCCGAGGCCTCGCCCTGATGATCCCGATGACACTCTGAACAACGGGCCCCTGAAGTCACCGCGGCCTGGAAGACGGGGTCCCGGGCGTGGGCTCCGGTCTGGGCGGCGTTGTGGCACTTCACACAGGCCGCGTCCTTGACGCTCTCGAAGGCGACGGTGTGGCACGCGTCGCAGCGGTTGGTCAGGGATTGATGTGCTGACGACAACGGTCCGGGACTCCACAGCGCGTCCCAGCCCACCCACTGAACCGCCTCGGGGAGTCGAGGGGCGCCTTCGCCTCGGGACAGTGTGGATCTCGCGTAAGCGAGCGGGAGACCGAGGGACATCACGCCCACGAGCAGAAACAGCGCCCAGGCCAAGCCGCGCTTCGACAGCCAGGTGTCGCTCAGCAATGTCCGTGAACGCTGACGAAGGTCGGCGAGGTCTTCGGGAACCGCCTGAACCAACTCGATCGCGAGACCGAAGTCATGCCCCTCGTCGAGGGCGGGCTCCGGTGTCACCTGGTACGGCCCGATCAGGATCCTGACCCCACGCCGGAGCTTGGTGCGATTGACCGGCTCGCCGTTAACGTCGATCGGGGCATCCCGACCCTCGATGTAGAGCTTCCCGAGATCGCTGAAACGGATGATCGCGTGGTGGAGGTGAACCCTGGGATCGGGGAGATGGATGGTGCATTCAGCACTCCTCCCCAGCTTGATCGGGTCTTCTGCCACAATCTTCGAAAGGCGGATGGGCTGGCCCTTCCGATTCCGGGTGACCGTCGTGACCAGGCAGCGCAGGATCATGTTGGCTTAGGCACGATAAAAGAAGATCGAGAAGACGTGCGCTACAAGGGCGGCCAGCAGGGCCAGGGACAGAGGGACATGGGCATAGAGCCAAAGATCGAGGCGCGCCTTGTACATCACGGCCTGGCGAGCCCGCTCGAGAAGACTTTGCTTGCGGATCAGCACCGCGAACAACTCGTGATTCCTCCGCGCGTCGCCGCCCTTCAGTTGTGGCCCCATCTTGCCCACGAAGTCGACGGCCGCGGCGGTGGGGCAATTGGCGGCACGGCCGCTCAATTGTGCGAGAACGCCTCCGCCGATGGTGGTGTTTCGACTGGCCGCGAGAACCATGCGGTTTACCTCATCGGGCAGATTGAGGGCCAGCCGCCTGGCCTCGGTGTCGAGGGTCGGGATTTTCAGGAAGAGTCCTTCGAGGGTCTCGTCGCCGAGGGCGTCGGTCAGCCGCGCGGGAAACCGCAGGTAGGCATAGACCCCGTAGAAGCCCGAAAGAATTACGAGGAGCATGAGGGCGTACGCGAGGGTGTGAATGTTCCATCCCATCTGGAAGCCGGTGTGCAGCGTCGCGACCGCGATCAGGGCGATACCCAGGTACACATGGGCGGAAAGCCAGCCCTGAACGGTGCCGACCCGGCTGCGGTATCGGCGCTTCCGGATGCCGAACCACATGAGCCACAAAATGAGGCCGGCCCCCGCGATGCCCAGGATGTACCCCGTCCGGGTACCACCGTAGTGACCGAGCGCTGACGGGTCCACAAGGTACGCCACGATCGACGCGAGAACGAGCAGCGTCGCTACCTTCAAATAGCGGTAGTCGGCGAACTCAAGAAAGGTCTTGTGGAAAGCGCGGTCGAGCAATGCACGCATCGTAGCAGCCTGCTTCCCCTGCGGTACCTAAAAAAAGAGAGTATGCGATACTCCGGTTTCATCCTTTTTCATCCTCGAGGTTCGGTCGGGGGCTCCGTGCTGGCCTTCGACGGAAAGATCTGTCCACGTCATGTCCCTATTCAAGAATCTCGCCGCCGCCGTAGGTGCAGGGAAGGCTCCAAGTCCTGAGAGCCAGGCTAAAACCGTCCCTTCGGATCAGCCCATGCGTCTGGACAGCGTCCAGGTTCGCCGGCCAGTGATCGACGAGGACGAAGAGGTCACTCACGAAACCCTGTCGGTGGCCGCCAGCCGGCCCATGTTGAAGGTCATTCGGCCCGCTGCGGGATCCCCCGACAGATTCTTCGTCTCGCCCACCGGCGTCACCACCATCGGTCGCGGCTCGGACAACGACATCGTCATCGCGGGAGCTGCCGCATCTGTTCACCACTGCCGCCTGGATCAGAAGGACAAGACATTCACCCTGGTCGATCTGGGCTCAACCAACAAGACCTGGGTCAACGGGAAAGCGGTCGAATCCGCGGTGCTCCGGAACGGAGACGAGATCGTGGTTGGCGACTCGGTCTTCGCCTTCGCGCTGTTCGCCAATAGGACATAGTCAAGCTGGGGGGCGGTGAACGGCCCCGCCCCCCAGACCCCCGGTCGCTTCGGCCGGAGTGAATCCGGCCTGCGCTCTAGTCAAGCTGGGGGGCGGTGAACGGCCCCGCCCCCCAGACCCC
>CAZFQH010000335.1:0-3642 GCA_964520805.1 uncultured Acidobacteriota bacterium
GGTACTCGTCGCCTTCACCCTCCAGTGCATAGCCTGTACGGTCATGCACATGACGCCAAAACTCTCTGCGCTCTTCGGTCAACCGCGCAACGCCAATCCGGTGCGGCACCCCTGAGACCTCCTGCCAGCCTGGCATCAGGCTGCAGTTCAAGCCGGGCTCCTCGATACCGTAGCCATCCATTTCTGCGGCATGCAAGGCGTCGAGCAGATCGACGCGATCTCCAACCACCCAGCCGATCCGCAGGAAGCCATTGATCTGCCGGTCCCACACCGCGCGAGCAAGCGGCCAATGGCTCGGACTACCGATAGCCAGATGCCAGACGCGCTCTGTCAAGGCCTCCCAAGCGCGATGGACCGCCTGACGCACTGCCGCCCCGTCGAAATCATCCCGAACCAGCGCCGAAAAGCGATTGCTCACCGGGTAGGAAGGCGCCGCGCCAGGCGATGGTCGCGCCGACCCCGAGAACAATGCCGGCGGCGGCGGCGAGGGCGGTGGGAAGGCCGCCCCAAAGAAGCTTGAGGGGGTTCGTCTTACGGTCACGATCGACAAGGGTGACGACAGGTGCTGGGGTGGGGAGAGTCCAGCCGACCAGGGCCTTGCGAACACCTTTGAGGTCGGAGTATTCCGCGCGACAGGGAACACACTGCGCGAGGTGATCGCGGGCGCGGGTGCGCTCAGCAGCATCACCATCGTCGTAGAGCAGGGCGATGATGTCGTCGCGAAGCGCTTCGCAGGAGAGGTTGGCCGTCATGTGAGTGGATCCAAGGAGGTTGTTGCGGTGGTTGAGAGAAAGGCTGAGCCTAAGACTCGCTGGAGTCGTGAATGACCGAGGCGCTCGTGACTCCGTCGCGGGCAAGATGCTGCTTCATTTCCACGAGGCCGCGATAGAGGCGGGTTTTCACGGTGGAGGTTGGCAGGCCAAGAGTCTCGGCAATCTCGGCGAAGGTGAGTCCTTCGTACTCCTTCAAGATGATCACCTCGCGCTGGTCTTCGGAGAGTTTCTGGATGGCCTGGCGGACGCGGCCTGCAATCTGGTTTCCCTCGCTGAGTTCGAGGGGTGAGGGGCCCTTCGAGGCCAGGGCCGGGATCTGGGGCTCGGGTTCGTCGAGGCTGACATAACTCTTTCCTTTCTTACGACGCAGGGAGTCGCGACAAAGATTGAGGGCGATCTGGTAAATCCAGGAGGAGAACTTGGCCTCCCTCTTAAAGGCTTTGAGCCCTCGAAAGGCGCGCAGAAAAGCCTCTTGCGTGATGTCCGCCGCGTCTTCCGTCGACCCAAGAACCCGCCAGACCGCCCCGCGGATCTTCGACTGCCAGCGAGACACAAGTTCGTCGAACGCGGCCACATGGCCCGCCTGGAAGGCTTCGACTAGTTGTTCGTCAGACATCTGAGAGCTATTCAGCATCAGCCGGATGAGCCCTGGCTTCTATGTTTGAGACGTGGGATGGCGGAAACAGTTTCAGGCCTTGGGATGGGTCTGCTTGTATATATCAAGCAAATACTTGGGGTTCACGTGGGTATAGCGCTGGGTTGTGGAGAGACTGGAGTGCCCCAGCAGCTCCTGAATAGACCTGAGGTCGCCGCCTCGCTGAAGCAAATGAGTGGCGAAGGAGTGGCGGAGTGTGTGAGTACTCGCCTTGGTCCTGATGGAGGCTCGAATAAGGCCTCTGGCCACGATTCTCCTCACCGTTCGATCCGAAAGATGTTTCCCCTGGGCTCCGGCAAAGAGTGGATCCTTGGCTGAAATCGTGCCCCGAGTCGATAAATATCTTGATAAGGCGATATTTGCCGGATACCCAAACGGAACCCATCTCTCTTTTCTTCCTTTACCAAGAATACGGAGGGACCGATTGCTAGAATCGACGTCTCCCATCGCTAGGCCCACGATTTCGGAACACCGCATTCCGGTGGAATAGAGAAGCTCCAGGACAGCCGTATCTCTCTCTTCCGATTTACTGTTCATATCAGAAGAAGTTATGAGATCCTTGGCTTCCTGCTCCTGGAGATAGGTTGGAATGCGCTGGTCTTTGCGAGGTCCGACAAGGCTTCGGGCCGGATTCTTGGTAAGCGTGCCTTCGCGGCAGAGGTAACGGAAGAACGAGCGGAAGGTGGCCAGTTTCCGACCCGCGGTGGTGGCCGAGGCCTTTCGGGCATGAAGGCTGGCAAAAAAGGCCCGGAGGACCCACAGATCGATCTCAGTGACCGCAGGCTCGTGTTCGAGCCGGGCCCGGGCGAAAATCTGAAGCTGGCTCAGGTCCTTGGCATAGGCCCGCAAAGTGTGCGGAGAGGCGTTGCGCTCGTTCCCGAGGGAAGCCAGGAATCGATCGATCTCGTCCCGCATGGCTAAGCCGAAGCAGGACTCCCGGGGGCGACGAGTGGTGCGGGCGAGGGCGAGGGCTGGAAACCGCGATCGATGAAAGCACCCAGCGAGAGGAGGGCCCTTTCAGAGAGCGCTCGGCGGCGGAGCCGTTTGTCGCGGATGGTCTGCGCCAGATCGGGAAACAGACCGAAGGCGATATTGGTCGGCTGATAGTGCTTGGGGTCGCTGCCGGAGATATAGCGGCCGAGAGCCCCCATCGCGGTCTCGACTGGGAACGCCGCGGGCTCGTGGCCGCGCGCCCGGGCCGAAGCGGCGATGCCGGCGAGCAGGCCCGAGGCCGCGGATTCCACGTAACCCTCGACACCGCTCATCTGACCTGCGAAGAAGAGCCCCGGCCTCGCACGAGCTTCGAACGTGGGATGGAGGGTCTTCGGCGAGTTGATGTAGGTGTTGCGGTGGATCATTCCAAAGCGGATGAACTCGGCATTCTCAAGACCGGGGATCATTCGGAAGATACGCTTCTGTTCGGGCCACTTGAGGTGGGTCTGAAAACCGACCATGGAGAAATGGCTGGCCGCGAGATTGTCCTGGCGCAGCTGAACGACCGCGAAGGGCCTTCGACCGGTGTGCGGGTTGGTCAGGCCGACCGGTTTCATCGGCCCGAAGCGCATGGTCTCGGGTCCGCGGCTCGCAATCACCTCGATGGGCAGACACCCCTCGAAGAAGAACTCCTTCTCGAAGTCCTTCACCTCGGAACATTCAGCGGCCATGAGTTCGGTGAAGAAGGACCGGTATTCCGGCTCGTCCATCGGGCAATTGAGATAATCGTCGGTGCCCTTCTGATAACGCGAGGCGCGGAAGACCTTCGTCATGTCGATGCTGTCGGCTTCGATGACCGGACTGACCGCGTCGTAAAAATGCAGGTGGGTGTCGCCCACGAAGCGGGCGATGTCCTGAGCCAGAGCGTCGGAAGTGAGCGGACCGGTGGCGACGATGGCGAGGGGCTCGTCGGGCAGGGTGGATCGTTCTTCGCGATGGACCACCACTCCTGGAAGTTTTGTGATCTCTTCGGTGATCCTTTGCGCGAAAAGACCGCGGTCCACCGCGAGGGCGCTGCCCGCGGGGACTCGAACCTCATCCCCCACGCGCACGATCAGCGAGTCGAGGCGGCGCATCTCTTCTTTGAGAATGCCCGCCGCCTGATCGAGATCGTTCCCGCGAAGGGAGTTGGAACAGACGAGTTCCGCAAAGTCCGAAGTCTGATGAACCGGCGTCTTAACCACCGGCCTCATCTCGAAGAGATCGACGCCGATCCCCCCC
>CAZFQH010000335.1:3652-5026 GCA_964520805.1 uncultured Acidobacteriota bacterium
CGGCCAGGCCGCCGCCGATGACGGAAACCCGTGGCGTCAATTTGAGGCCAAAAGTTCCGCCGCTTCCTTCGCTTCCTTGGCCGCGGCGGCAACCGCTGCCGCTTCGGCCGCTTCAATGGCCCATTGAGGCGTTCCGCCTTCGAGCGGCCGCTCGTAACCGCACTCTTCATCGGAGCAGGCGATGACCCAGCCCTGCTTCTTGGTGTCCTTCTGAAGCAGATAGGGCTTGGCACACTTGGGGCACGGTTCGGGGATGGGCCGGTGGTACGCGGTGAACTTGCAGGTCGGGTATTTCCGGCAGCCGTAGAAGGGCTTGCCAAAGCGGCCCTTCCGCTCGACCACCTGGCCTTCATGGCACTGAGGACAGAGGAGTCCGATGTCCTTGGCCTCTTTCTTCTTGATGTATTTGCAGGTCGGGTAATCGGAGCAGGCGATGAAGTTGCCGAAGCGGCCCTTGCGCCAGGCGAGCGGCTTTTTGCAGTCGGGACAGAACTCGTTTTCGATGGGCTTCAGCTTCTCGAGTTCGAGACGGCCTTCGGCCCCGCGCACCAGTTTCTTCGTGACTTTGCACTCGGGGTATTTGGGACAGGCGAGGAAGAAACCGAAACGGCCCTTGCGCGGGAGCAGCATTTCGGCGTGCTCGGGACAGGGCTGCGACAAAGCCTCCTCCGAGGCCTCGGGGGCACCCTCGGCGGCTCCGGCGAGCTGACGTGTGGTCTTGCAGTCGGGATAGTTGGAACAGGCGAGGAAGCGGCCGTAGCGGCCCCACTTCATGACCATGGGCGAGCCGCACTTGTCGCAGATCTCGTCGGTCTTCTCCTCGACGCCCTTGACCGAGCGCATCTTCTTGGACGCGAGCTTCAGATCTTTCTCGAACTTCTTCCAAAACTGGTTCAGCGTGTTGAGGAGGGTGTCCTTCCCCTCTTCGATCTGGTCGAGTTCTCCTTCCATGGCCGCCGTGTATTCCACGTTGACGATGTCGGCGAAGTTTTCGACCAGAAGGTCGGTGACGAGGAATCCGATTTCGCTCGGCCACAACCGGCCATCGCGCTTCTCGATGTAGTCCCGCGCTTCGATGGTGGAGATGATCGACGCGTAGGTGGACGGCCGGCCGATGCCGTTTTCTTCAAGTTCCTTGACGAGACTTGCTTCGGAAAAACGCGGGGGCGGTTCGGTGAAGTGCTGGTCGGTGTCGAGTTTCTTGAGCTTGAGTTTCTGGCCCTCCTCAAGGGGAGGCAGGCCTTCCTTGGCCTCGGGCTCGGCGTCCGCCTCGGCGGTGTTCGCAGCCGGGCCGCCCATGGCCTCGGTCTTCTTCGCCTTGGCTTTCGCCACCTCTTCCATCGACTCTTCGTACACCGCGAGGAAGCCCTTGAA
>CAZFQH010000336.1:0-5015 GCA_964520805.1 uncultured Acidobacteriota bacterium
GTGGCGTGGCCGATGAATACGCGGTGGCGACACCGTATCCGAATCTCCGACTCATCGGCGGCCGGGTCGACGACGGGCTGGGACATCTGCCCGGAGGGTGGCCGGCGCGACTCGCAACGGCGCTGCGCGCTCTCCCCGTGGACCTCGTCCTGATCGACGTTGGTGCTGGAGTCTCGATGGATACCCTTTCGGTGATGAACGTGGCGGATCTGAACGTGATCGTCGCTGTCCCGGAGCCCAGTTCCATCGAGAACATCGCCTCACTGCTGCGCAACCTCTGTTTTCAGCGGCTGGCCCAACGGCTCCCATCAAGCGAGGTCCGAAGACGCCTCGGCACCGCTCAGTCGGGCCCCGACCGAGCGGGGGTGAAATCCGTCGAAGACATCCTCCGAGAGATCGAGGCTGTGGACAATTCACTCGTCGGGGCGGCCCGCGCGCTGGTCGCCGAGATGGGCCTTACTCTCGTCACCAATCAGGCGCGCGACGATGCGGATCGCCGCTTCGGCGCGCAGACTGCCGCCGTGGTGCGGAGACATTTCGGTGCGCCTCTCTCCTATGCCGGCTTCGTGCATCACGACGACGCGGTCTGGCGAACCCTTAGGCGAGGGAAAATGTTCATGGTCGACGCAAGTCGCTCTCGCGCGGCCGAGGACGTACGGCGGCTTACCCGGAATCTCCTTCGTCGCGCCGATCTATCACCGGTGTTTTGAGCGATCATGGGAATCGATTTGCAAGGAAACAAGAGCCATTACGAGATCCTCGGGGTTGCGCCCCATGTCGGCACCGGCCAGATCCAGGCCGCCTATCGGTTTGCTCGAAGCCTCTACACCGGGGAATCCACGCCCACCCATGGCTTTCTCGACCAGGATGAGCGAGCGCGGATGCTGACGCGGGTGGAGGAGGCTTATGCGGCCCTCTCAAACCCGAACTCTCGCCGTGACTATGACGCCTTGCTGAGTGGGCCCGAGGCGTCGCCTTCTGTCGCCGAGAATCCGCGGCGTGATCCCAGGCCCAGGCCGGTCAGTCGGGCTTTACCGCTGTCTTCGCCTCCGCTCGCGGCCCCCGGCACCGAGGCTCCGACCGACCTTATCCGGATTCCGGAAGTCGTGAATGGCGCGGCGCTTAAAGCGCTCCGCGAGAGCCGGAATCTCTCGATCGATCAGATCGCGGCGCTGAGCAAGGTCGGAGGCCGGTTCCTGAAAGCCCTCGAGGAGGACCGGCATGAGGCGTTGCCGGGGCGAGTGTTCGCGCGCGGGTTTCTAATCGAGTACGCGCGGGCCATCCATGCGCCGGAGGCGGAACTGGTGGAGCGCTATCTGCGGCACTGGAAGTCGAAATAGGGAGCTTCGGCTCAGCCCCCACGCTCGGATAAGCTCCCCGAGTGCAGAAGATCCCGCGCCCACTCGACCAGGCTGAGCTTCGGGTCCTGGGAGCGTTGCTTGAGAAGGAGCAAACGACACCGGAGCTCTACCCCCTCACCGTCAACGCGCTCATCCAGGCGTGCAACCAGAAGACGGCGCGCGAGCCGGTCATGGAGATGTCCGAGGGGGCGGTTCACGGAACCTTGCGACAGCTGTCGCAGGAGGGCTTCGCGATCCGAACGGAAGGCGCGCGGGTGACCCGTTGGCGCCAGGGCGTTGACCTTCGGTGGAGCCTCGATCCAGCGCGAAAGGCGATCATCACCCTGTTGCTCCTCCGCGGCCCCCAAACGCCTGGGGAGCTACGCAATCGAAGCGAGCGTCTGCATCCGTTCACCAGCATCGGTGAGCTCGATGATGCACTGAACGCTCTGGCCGCACCGCCCGAACCCCTGGTCCGAGAACTGCCGCGCGGTCCCGGTCAGAAGGAAGGCCGGTGGTCCCATCTTTTGGGCGGGGAGCCAGTTGAGGAAGAAGTCTCTCCTGCGGTACGCCGGTATGAAGCCTATGAGGGGGAGGATCTCGTCACCAAGGTGGCCGACCTCAACCGCCGAGTTCGCGAAGTGGAGCGTGTGGTGGCCCTTCTCTCCGCCTCACGAACCGAGAAGGCCGAAGATTCATGACCAACGACGAATACAAAGTCCAGTGCGTCAAACTTGGTGCCTTACTCCCCGGTCTTGAGAAGCCTCCATTCTCGAACCCGCTGGGCCAGCGGATCCATGCCTCCATCTCACGGCAGGCCTGGGATATGTGGCAGGAGGAGTCACGGACGATCATGAACCATTACGGGCTGTCGATGGCGGACCCCGACGCACGAAAGAAGTTGCGGGACGCCATGGTGGTTTTTTTGTTCGGGCCGCCAAGTCCCGAGGCCTGAGGATCGAAGTCCGCCCGCGTTGATGGAGGAGCCGCCCGCGATTCGAGAGCGCCCGTTCAGCGGCTAACCGAACCGTCCATCAAGAGGCTCACGACGATGTCGACCACTACGCGTTTCCGAAGGGGAAAGGGCAGTGGTGACCCGCGGAGGACTCGAACCTCCAACCAAAAGATTAAGAGTCTTCTGCTCTACCATTGAGCTAGCGGGCCCTGCCTGTCAGGACTACCTGAAGGCGCGAGCGCGGATTATCTCCGATCTACGTGTCGCAATCAAGGGATTGCCGGAGCCCTCGGCTGCTAAATCTGGTCGCCAAAGAGACGAACCGCGGCGTCTCCAAGCCGCGGCAGGCGCGCGAACACCAACGCCGCGGAGTTGGCAAGGTGGGGACGCGCCACCAATCCATAGAGAAAAGAAGCGGCGAATCCCTTGACCCGGCGAAGTGCGCGCACCTGGCGGGCGTATTCATCGAAGGCGCGCACGTTGCCGATCAGAGAGCTTCGGGTGGCGGCCGCAGCCAGAACGCCGGTCGCGATGGCGTGAGCGATCCCCTCGCCGGTGAATGGATCCAGGAATCCGGTGGTGTCCCCGCAAGCGATGAAGGGACCCGAGGTCTGCTGCGGCGAGCGCACGCGCAACGGCCCGATCACCCGAATGGCACCCTCGATTCGTGAATGCTCCAGCCGGTCCGCGACATCGGGAAAGGCCTTTATGTGCCGCCGAAAATCGGCTACGAGAGTGCCGGGGGCCAGGTTGATTCGGCTACCGAACAGTACATAGCAGACGTTCGCCTTCGTGTCGGAAAGAGGAGCGATGCCGCAATAGCCGCCTTGCCCAACCTGCATCTCCGCCATATCGGAAAGGCCCGAGACTCCGTCGCAGTGGGCGCGGACTGCGAACCGTTTAGGTCCGGAGTCGGCCGTCCCCGGCTGGATGAAGCCGAGTTGCCGTCCGAGAAAGCTCTGCCTTCCGTCGGCCACCACGACCCTTTGCGCCCGAAGGCTGCGGGTGTGGACGCCTGCGCGATCCCTCACGGTGACCACGGCCGAGCCGTCCGCTTCAGCCTCTCCGCGAATCGCCTCGACGCCCTCAACGATGTTCACTCCCCGTGCGCGGGCCCGCTCGAGGAGTTCGTGGTCGAGCAGCGTTCGCCGCATCGCGAGCCCCGTACCGTCCGGGCCACCCTTGTAACGACCCATGAAGGTGGCCCCTCGTGGCGAGCGGATGCGCATACCTTTCACCTGAAATGACGCTGGCGATACCGCTGGCGAGCCGCAACCCTCGCTTGGCTCCCACATCCCGATAGCCCGGAGTCGGGCGAGAGCTCCTGGGGACAAGCTCTCGCCGCAGACCTTCTCGCGAGGGAAGTGGGCCCGGTCCACGAGTGTTACGGCAACCCCGGCGGATGCGAGTTGAAAGGCTGCGGTGGTTCCGGCTGGCCCGCCGCCAATCACCAGAACATCGGTCAACCGGCCGCTCATGGCCGGTGGTCGCGACGACGTAGCGCCCCGCTCAAGGCCTTGGCGACCGACCCCGCCACAAACTCAGCTCGATAGCGAATCCGGGACCAAAGCCTATTCCGAGCGCCATGGCCCCCGGGCCGATGTCGGCGAGCGCGCGGTCAAGAACGAACAGGATTGTGGCCGAACTCATGTTCCCGTGATCACGCAGAACGGATCGTGAGGGCTCGAGCTGGATGGGGGAGAGCCCGAGTTCATCCTCGGCCACGTCCATCACCTTCCGTCCGCCAGGATGGATGGCGAACGCGCAAAGCTGCTCGAAGCGAACATCGTTGCCGGTAAGAAACTCCACGACCATCGGCCGCAGGCGTCCCCTAAGGAAGTCGGGGAGCCGCTTGTCGAGAACCAGCTTGAAGCCGCCCTCGACCACATCGTAGCCCATGGCACCCAGACTGTCTGGAAGAAAGAAGCTGGCCACATCGACGAGTTCGACCGTGGTTCGCGCCGCGTCGGGATGATCTGCGCCTAGAAGAACCGCGGCCGCGGCGCCGTCAGCGAAGAGGGCTGCTGCCACCATGTTGGTTGGAGAGGGATCTCTCGCCTGGAAGGTAAGGGAGGAAAACTCGATGGCCACCACCAGGGCGGCCCCCTTCGGATGAGCGGCAAGGTAGTCGGCCGCTCTCGCGAGGGCCACCGCACCACCTGCGCAGCCCGCCTCTGTGATCGGCAGCCGGACCAGCCGCGGCCCGAGACGCAGGGCGCTCGCGATGTGGGCATCGACCGCCGGGATCATGAACCCGGTGCATGAACTCGAGACCAGAATGTCGATTTTCTCTGTTCCGGCGCGAGCTAGAATGGAACGGCTGATCTCGATGCCGGTGCGGACCATCGCCTCCTGATAAGCGGCGTTCCGCTCTGCGAAAGGCGCGTCCAAAAACACCTCGGCTAGGGGCCGCAACGACGCGCGGGAGTTGACGCCCGCTCGTGAGAACAGCCTTTCGACGGCCCGAGGATCGACCTCGGCACTGATTCCCTTGAGCCAGGCTGCGACTTCCGCCGTCACCTCACTCTGAAGATGTCTGAACGGAGCGGGCAGCGTCTCGATGGCGGCGAGAAGGGGGGTGGCGAGAAGGGGCAATGATTCCGATGTTCGTCAGGTTAAGGGGAAAGGACGTACGCCTAGCAGTCTGTGGTGAAAGTCCGCCGCAGCACCGAGCGCGCGAAGCCTGCCCTCGGGGCACGAGCGATGCGCCCGGCTGGCGA
>CAZFQH010000337.1:0-3566 GCA_964520805.1 uncultured Acidobacteriota bacterium
CCGTTGAGCAGCGTGGGAGTGTACTGCCACTGCTTCACCGCGTCGATGCCGGCCTGATCCAGCAGGGGAATTCCACGCAGAACCTTGACGTCGGTCACCCGGCCCTGAGGGCTGATCGTGCATTCAAGAATGACGATTCCCTGAACCCGCGCCTGCTTCGCGATGTCGGGGTAAACCGGGGAGACGTTCTTGGTCTTCGTCGGTTCCTTGATGTTGCCGCCAACTCGGACCGCCTGCACGGGGGCCGGGGGCTCCGCGGGGAGGCCACCGACGATGCCCCCGGCCACACCACCCGCCACGCCACCCTCAACGCCACCCGCGGACCCGCCTTCAACGCCAATGTCAATGCCCGCGGAGGGTTTGATTTCCTGAGGGATCTCGACGGGAGCGACGAACTTCACTTCCTGCGGAACGGGCTTCGGAGCCTCTTTCACCTGGGCCTTGGGAGCGGGAGGAGGAGGCGGCGGAGGAGGCGGTGGGGCAGCCGCAGGCTCGACGAAGAAGGCCTTGACCGCGGAAGCCGGTTCTGGGAGTTCTTGAGCCTGAAGCAGTGGCACGATGACCACAGCCAGGAGCATAGCCACGTGAAGTGCGAGCGACACGGTAAAGAAAAGGCCACGCTTGGGCTTGTGTCCCTTGCTGTCCGATTCGACTAAGTCTGCAAAAAGTTGTCGTTCCATCTTTCCCCTTGCTCTTGTCCTACTTGGGATCATCTTTCAGATTAAGAGACGTTTCGAAGGTGGATGAGGTCTTGTGAAGAACCAAAATTGCCTGAAACGGTTCTCGTCGGATGAGTGCTCGGGATTCTAGACACCGCAACGAAACGCTGTCAACGAATAGCCGCGCATTGTTTAGCGAGAAATCAGCACGTCTTGGACCGTCCACACTCAAGCGCCTAAGATACTTCCTGTGACCTGTTCCGAATACAAGACGCGCGGCGACCTTGAATCGTTGACGGAACTTCGACCCCTGCCCTAGAATTCGGCGAAAACCCTAGCCGCCATTCGTCCAAACACTGAGATCGATATCTTCCTCCGACCGCGAGCGGGCTCTGCTTCAGCAGACTCGCTGCCGGCCAGGAACCAAGAACCTACCCCCAAACCACTCACCCGCCCGAGAATAGGGTCGAGCGAGGACAAAGCCCCTTGAAAGACACAAACATGAGGCGTGCGATTCGGACCCTGGTCGTCGTTGTGCTGGCGATCCCCGTTCTGAATTGCGCGCGCGTTCAAGCGCAGACCGCCCTTCGCGAAGGCCACCGCCTGTACAAGGACGAGGCTTTCCGCAAGGCAATCGAGCAATATCAGATTGTCCTCTCCAAGGACGCGGGGAATGTCGAAGCGACCTTCTACCTCGGCAGCTCCTTCCACCAGTTGTTTCGTCCCGGCAAGGACGAGACGAAGGCCAATCTCGAGCAGGCCACGACGCACTACAAAACCGTGCTCGCGGCGACACCGGCCGCGGATGACCAGAAGTACCCGGTCCTCAAGAGGAACGCACTCTCAGCCCTCGTGGGGATCTTCGCGGACGATCCGTATCGCGACTTCGACACCTCGATGAAATACGCGAGCGAGTTGACCGGCAGTGACCCGGGCAACCTTCAGAATCTCTTCGCCATGGCGAACCTCTTCGAGAAATTCGGGAAGGTCAACGAGGCCGAGGCCTCCTATCGCAAAGCGGCCCTCGAGGTCGCGCCGAAGGACCCAAAGGCCTGCGGCGCCCTCGCGGGCTTCTATAACAAAACGCTTTGGGACGATAAAGGCGTGCCGGTTGAAGAGGGGAAGGCCGGCAAGAGCCGCTTTATGGACGCGGTCAATCAGCTCAAGCTCTGCGCCGAGCTTGACCCCACCGACCCCAAGGGCTACTACACCGTGGCCACCTACTTCTGGGATAAGTGTTACCGGGATCCGGAACTCGACGACACCCGTAAGAAGCAGCTGGCCGACGAGGGCATGGAGTTCGTCAACAAGGCCCTCTCGATCAAGAGCGACTTCGTGGAAGCTCTGATTTACAAGGGACTTCTGTTGCGCGAGCAGGCCAAGGTGACGCGTAATCCCGCCACCCGCAACTCCCTTATGGAAGAAGCCCAGGTGCTCCAGAAGCAGGCCGTCGAACTCAAGAAGCAGCAGGAAGCCGACCTTGCCGAGAAAGCCAAGCAGGCGGCGGCGCTCGCCACCAGCTGATCTCGCTCTCCAGGCCGTCCGAAGAGAAGCCGCGCTGACCCCTCAGCGCGCTTTTCTTTTTGAGGTCGCGGTCCGAGCTCGCTTTTTGACACCCGTCGCGGGTGCCGCTGCCAGCCGCCGCACATACGCCGAGAGCATCTCGTTGTCGTAGGTCACCGAGTTGAGAAAAAGGGATTCGGCCAGGTAGGCACGTTGATCGGCTGGCGACATCTGGTCGATCAAGGACAGAATTTCTGCCCGCATCGTTTCGAAGGAGGAGCTCAAAGCGTTCCCGAGTGTGATCTCCTTGTAGAGCGCCTCAATGATGGCCAGAAGATCTCCATCCAAGGGGACCTTGAAGCCGGTGGACAGGCGGACGGCCCGGATCGCATTCGGAGTTTTTTGAGCCATCACTTCTTTCCAGCGGTTGGGGCGAACGCGCGAATCGCTTCGTCCTCCTCCCGAAAGATCGGCACGATCTTATGTACGCCGGCCATCGAAAGCATCGTTTCCACCCTCGCCTGAGGGGCCAGGATATGGAGCGCGCCGCCCTCATCCTTGGCCAGCCGATAGATGTCCATGATGCAGCCGATCGTCGCGCTATCGATATAGGACACCGCGGCCAGATCGAGCACCAGGGATCGGGCGCCTTTTTCGACTTCTTCCTTTGTCTTCGAAATCAGGGTGGGAAGCAGCGGGTAGATCACGCGGGCGGTCAGGACCCGGATGAGGGTGGCGTCGCCTTTTTTTTCAATCGAAAGATCCAAGGGTCTTCTCCTTCAAACAAAACACAGCCGACTTCTTCACCTTGAGCCTTTGGCGCGCAGGGCGCGGGCCAGCTCTTCGCGCCCTCGGTTGATGCGGCTCTTGATGGTTCCGACCGGAAGTGAGAGTCTCACGGCCATCTCCTCATAGGCAAGACCCTTGAGGTCACGCAGCACCACCGCCTCCCGCAGCTTCTCGGGAAGGGTGGCGAGGCCCACGCGGAGAAACTCCTTGGCCTCGGCAGCCTCGATCGACCGCAAAGGGTCCGTGGAGGACGGGGCCACCGCCAGATCGAAGGCCAGGCCGTCGTCCACCATCGTGCGTTGTTCGCGCCGGGTCGAACGATAGTTGTCGATGCAGTGGTTTCGCGCCACCGATGCGAGCCACTTTGAGAAATCGGCCGCCGGATCGAATTTGCCGAGGTTCTTGAAGATCCGAAGGAAGATCTCCTGCGAGAGATCTTCGGCCCGGTCATGCCGTCCTGTGAACTTGTAGGCGATGTTGAAAACACGTCGCCGATGTTTCTCGACGAGCGTCTCCCAGGACCCGCTGTCCCCCTCCAGGCAGCGCGAAACCATGAGCACGTCTTCGGGCCGGGGTTCGGTTCGGTTCTCAAACAGAGGACGGGAGGGTTTCAAG
>CAZFQH010000337.1:3576-5000 GCA_964520805.1 uncultured Acidobacteriota bacterium
CTTCTGGTGCCAAGCGGCCGGAGTTAGCGCAGTTCGGGGCGGCCCGCCTCGGTCCACGCGGTATACCAGAAGCTGCCCACGTCCGCGGCGGCATTGGACAAAATCTCCGCCAGCAGCCGTCCGGTGCGAAGTTCGAAAGCCTCGAAATAGGAACCTCCATAAGACGACTTGCCGCGGTAGGCCAGGCGATCGGCGTAGAGAATGTTGTCGACCCACACATGATTCCTCGTGATGGTGCCGAACACGTAGTCCCGCGGATTTTCCAAGAGGCGGGCGGCCTCGGGGTTCAGTTTGAGCCGTCCCTCCATCGAATCGGGGAGCAGTGAGGTGAATCGTTTGGACAAACCCGGCTGGTCCGTCTTCTGCCCGTCGAAGTTTCCAGACAATGCCAGTGGATTATTGAGATCCGCGGCCAGGATAGCCACCGCGTCTGCCGCCTCCAGGATTTTTTCCTTATCTCCGCTCTTGAAGGCCTCGACCAGACGGCCCTGCGCTTCGAGGAGCAGGAAGGGCAGTCGCCCCACCACGTGGGCGTCGCCGCGGGCCCTCACAGCCTCTTCGTCTTGGGGAACGTCGCTGAATGGGAACACCCCAAGCAAATCGACAGCGAAGCGCCGCCCCTCGGGGCGAACCGGAGGATCTTCATCGGGCGTGGTGCTGGGCATTTCGTAACGGTGCGCCTCGAAGTATTTCTTCTGAGCCTTGGGCAACGTGTCGATGGCCTTCCTAAGGATCAAACGGTAAACCGCGTCGCTCCACGCAAACGTGGAACCGGGCAGTCCCAGAACCAGCATCAGCACCAAGGCCGCGGGGCGCGAAAGACTCTTCCAATTCATCAACATTCTCCTGAGATCAAAGCGAAAGCCCTATTCTGCTCGCGCTACCGTGACAGCCCGAACTTCCCGAACTCCTGCGTCGAGAAGGGTGGTGGCGCATTCCCTCAGTGTCGCCCCGGTTGTGACGACATCGTCGACCAGGACCACGATGGTTCCGTTCAGCCGGTGACCGGGTGCGAGGGTGAATGCGCCCACCAGATTGCGACGGCGCGCGCGCGCGGAGAGGTGAGTTTGAGAAGGCGTATCGCGGGTCCGCATGAGGGCGGTGGAGCGTCTCAGGCCAAGCGGACGCGCGAGTGCGTCCGCGAGGAGATCGGCCTGGTTGAAGCCCCGGCCCCGTAGACGAGCTTCGTGCAGGGGAACCGCCGTGATCACTTCGGCGGTTTTGAGGACGCTCTGGCAACGCGGATTCCGGACCAGACGAAGGGCCAGCCGCTCCGCGGTCCGGTGCCGGCCGCGATACTTGAGGGCCACCACACAGTCCCTCAGTGCTCCCCCGTAGGGCCCCAGGGCCGCGCCTCGAGAGATGACCGAAAGCCCGCGACGACATCGACCACAGACAAGTTCGGGCGTCCCACCGTCCTCCCG
>CAZFQH010000338.1:0-4981 GCA_964520805.1 uncultured Acidobacteriota bacterium
CCTCGCGGAGTATTTGAAGGAGACCGGGACGTCCCACGTGCTCGTCTTCGGAGCGATGCGGGACAAGCATGTGCGCGAGATGGCTCTGCAACTCTTCCCCCGTGCCCGAATCGTGATCGCCACCCGCGTCCGAATGCGCCGGGCCGCGACCACCGAGCAGCTTTCCCAAATTGGCCAGGGCCTGGGTCAGACCGTGGTCGAGGAGAAATCGATCTCCGGAGCGCTGACCCGCGCGAAAAGACTCGCTCGCCCGGGAGAAACGGTCGTGGTGGCGGGAAGCCTCTATCTGGTGGGCGCCGTTCGCAAACGCCTTTTGCTCCAGCGAACCGGTCGCTAAAAGATCGCGCCGTGACGGCAGGCCGTATCATCGAAAAACGCCGAAAAACGCAAAACCCTTAAACGGATGCCGCTCACCCCCACTTTGCTTCTTGTCCCCTCGGTGTCGGCGGGGCAGATCCTCCTGCGGCGACTCGCTCGAAAGAAGGGGGCTTTGGCTGGAGTTTCGGCACTGCGGCCTCGGGACCTCGCCCTCAAAATGGCCGAAGCAAAATGCCACGTCGCTGGACTCATGGCCTGGCGCAGCGGTCACGGCGCTCTTCTGGCCGCGAAACTTCTGGGCGCTCACCCGGAGCTGCTGAAGCCCGGCCTGAGCGAGGCCCCCGTGGCCCGGGTCCTTGCCCGCACTCTCGATGACCTCCGCGCCGCCTCTATCCGGCCGGCGGCGGTCAAGCGCCTCGCCGAGCGCAGCACCGGTGCTGAGGATCGCCTCCGCCTCCTCGCCCTGGCCTCGATCTACGGGCGCTACCACTCGGAACTCGAATCGAAGTTCTTCGACGAGACGCGGCTCTTCTCCGAGGCCGAAACCGCCGAGGCCCCGTTCCTTGATGGGACCACCCTTCTCTTCTCTCCGGACCTCGAGCCTCGGCCCGATGAGATGCGCTTCCTCAACTCACTTGCGGCGCGCTTCGGCGCGCGCCGGATTCTGGTCGAAGGCGAGGCTCTTCCCGGTTCATTCGCGGCTCTGTGTGAGGAGGCACGGATTGAGGGAGTCGCCTGGTCCGCCACCGATTTTGCCCTTGTCGCGGGCGATTCGGGAGGCGGGGTGTCCCGGCTCACCTCAGCCCTGTTTCAACCGCCCGCCCGCAACCCGAGTGCTGCCCCTGACTCGATCCAATGGGTCACCGCACCCGGAGAAGCGAGCGAAGTGCGGTCGATAGCCCGCCTGATTCTGAAAGCCGCGCGGCGCGGCACCGCCTTTGATGACATGGCCGTGGTTATCCCTCAAGCCGATGTCTATTCGCCGATGGTGGTCGATCTCTTCAGCCGCGCCAGGATTCCCTTCAAGCTCCACCCTTCCCTTCCTCTGGGCAGCGGCCGGGTCGCGCGCTCGTTTCTTCTCCTTCTTGCCTCCCGAGGGTTCGATCGCGGAGCCTTGCTCGAGTTCCTGACCTTCGCTCCCGTTCCTCTTCCGGAGAAAACCGGCCTAGAACATCCGCCTCACCCTTCGGTCTTCGACCAGATCACCAGGGAGCTCAAAGTGGTTTCGGGCATCGACCGCTTCCGCAAGGCTCTCCATCACTTCATTGGTGAGGAGTCGCGGGCCACGGACGCTCAGTCGGTAAGAGCCATCACGTCACGCGGCCGAAGAGTGGTGGCGGCGCAGGCCCTTCTGAGCGTGGTCGACAAACTCCATGAGAGCCTGCTCTTCACCGAAGAAACACTCACCCTCGACCGGTGGTCCATAAAGCTGCTCGCCTTGTTCGACGACTGGATCCGTCCGACCACTCCGATTGAACAGACCGAGCAACATCTGGTGCGCGAAACCCTCGAGGAAATCGGCGCGCTCGCCGCAGTTTCCTTGGCCATTCCCTTCGCGCGGGTCCTCTCGGTCCTCGAGGCCCAGTTCGACCGAAAAAGGCGCCCTCTTGAAGAACGATCGCGGGTGGGCGTTCATGTGGGTTCCCCCGAGGCTCTGGCCGGAGCGCGCTTTCGCTTCGTGGCCGTCCTTGGTCTGGTCGAGGGGCGTTTCCCGGGGGTCTTCCGCCCCGACCCCTTTCTCCTTGATCGCGAACGTGAAGCGCTGAGCGAGGAAGCGCTCGTAGTCCGCCTGCCGAAGCCGGTCGCCCAGTTGACTCTTTTCGACGATGAACCCACCGCCATCGTTCAGACGGGTCCGCTCCTCCCCACCACCTTTAGCCGGGTGGCGCAGGTGCGACGTCTCTTCGCGCGCACCCTGGCCTTGGCCGAGGAAACTCTCGTGCTCTCCTATCCGCGCGCCGACGAACAAACCGGCCGCGAGCGTTTGCCTTCGCTCTTTCTTATGGCGGCACTTCAGGCCGCCCGAGGAACGGTGGTCACTGCGGAAGACCTGCACAAAGTCGTTACCGAAGATGAAGACGGCCACACGGATATCGATCTCAGCATCGACCTTGGCGAGCGTGACACGGAAATCGTGGCCCGTCACGGCCTGTCGGCGGTGACCTGGCTCGCGGAAGACCGGCCGTTTCTCCGCGCCGCGCACGATCTCTCTCGAGGTCGCGCGGCCCGGCGCCTCTCGTCCTTCGACGGTCTGGTCTGCGCGGAAGGCGAGGATTCGCATCCTCGCCTGGATCCCATCAAGAGCGGGCAGGCCATTTCGGCCAGCCGGATCGCGGCCTTTGGCGAATGTGGCTTCCGCTACTTCCTCCGCTACGTCCTGCGCATCGAACCCGCGGTTGAGCCCGAGGAGCGTCGGAAACTTGACCCACTCGAGAAAGGGACCCTGTTCCATGAGGTGGCGGAACTCTTCCTGCGCGAACGCCGTGATCAAGGCCTGCTCCCGATCCAGAATAGCGAAGAAGAAAGAAATCGCCTTCTGGCCCTGGGCGACGAACGCCTCGAGGCCTGGGTCGAAGGCTCTCCCCCGCGACTCATACTCTTGTGGCGCGCCGAGAAGAAGGTCTTTCTCCAGCTCCTGGTCGAATGGCTGGCCCGCGAGGCCGAGGCGTACCGCACACGAAAAACCACGCCCGCACATTTCGAAGTTTCCTTCGGCCTGCCCTATCGAAGGACCAACACCAACGAGCCGCATCGCGACGCACCGGTGGAGATTCCCCTCGATGACGGGAGCGTGCTCAAGATCTCAGGACAGATTGACCGGATTGATCGGATCGATTCCGCCGAAGGTGGCGGCCTGGTTCTGCGCGACTACAAAACCGGGAAAGCACCCACCGACAACGACGCCTCGCTCTTCAAAGGCGGACGTCAACTTCAGATTCCCTTCTACATCCTGGCCGCCCAGCAGATCTTCCCTAACGAAAAAGTCGTGGAAGCCTTCCTCGATTACGTGAACGCCGGTCGTCAGGTGGCCTTCAACCCGGCCCGCGCCACCTCCGCCACCTTCAAGGCCCTCCTCCTCCGCATTGTTGACCTCATGGGCCACGGTGTCTTCATGCAGGAGCCCTCTGCCTGCACCTTCTGCGACTTCACTTCGGTATGTGGTCCCACCGCGGTTCTCGAAAGCCGAAGGCGTCGCCGTCGGTTGTTCGATCCCCTGGCCCGAAAAGTCGGCGAGTTGAAGGACTTCGCATGAGCGGCCTGATTCCCCACGACGAGGCGGTGCGCGAACGGGTCCGCAAGGAACTCGGCACGAGCTTCGTGATCTCGGCCGGAGCCGGCACCGGAAAAACCACACTCCTGATCGATCGAATGGTTCAGATCGTTCTCACCGGATTCCTCCGGCTGGACCAGATCGCGGCGGTGACCTTCACCGAGAACGCCGCCACCACGCTCAAGCTGCGTTTGCGCGATGCGCTCGAAAGAGCCCGTCACGAAGCCGCCGATCCTGGCGTCGTGGCTCGCGCCTCCGAGGGCCTGGCCTCGATTGAACGTGCCCAGGTCTCCACCATCCACGCATTGTGCGCGGCCATGCTTCAGGAGCGTCCGATCGAGTCCGGAGTGCCTCCCGGATTCCGGGTCTGCGACGAGGCGCTCGCCGATTTCATCTTCGAGGAAGCGTGGGAGGAGTGGCTGCAGGACCGGCTGACCGGAAACGACGACCTTCTCGAAGCGGTCATCCTGTCGCGCATCCCTCTCGAGAAAACCTCGCCCATGGGCGATCCCATGACTCTGAGGAAACTGGCTCGCCGCCTGGTTTCGCAACGCGATCTCGATCCGCACCTTCTTCCTCACGACATCGACCCGCGGCCGGTCCGCGACTGGTTCCAGGAAAGGATCGCCCGCGCCGCCGAATTGATCCAGGACAAACCCGCGGCGGATACTCTGGTCGCCGCAGTCCGCTCCTTGTCCGCCGAAATCGCGAAGACGATCGGGCTCGACGATCCGGACCTCATCCTGTCCCTGCGTTCCTTGCGGGTCCGCAAGGGCTTGGGCAACAAGCGCATGTGGAAGGCCGATGAGGCCTTCGACGAATGTCGCGCGATCACCCAGGAAATCGCCGACCGCGGGGCGGCCTGGGAGAAAGAGAAGAACGCGTCTTTCTACAGCGGCCTGGTCCGAGCACTCCTCGAGGTTCGGTCCATCTATGAGCGGCGGAAAAACGAAGAAGGCGTGCTCGACTACGTGGATCTTCTGGTCAAGTCCGCTTCGGCCCTGCGCCAGAACGCAGCATTACGGTCGTACTTCCGAGAGAAATTTCGGGCCATCATCGTCGACGAGTATCAAGACACCGATCCTCTCCAGGTCGAGATCATCGAAATCCTGGCCGGCTTTCAGGGCGAGAATGCCCAAGGCTCGCCGATCGCCCCCGCCTCGTATGTGGTGGTGGGAGATCCCAAGCAATCGATCTATCGCTTCCGTCGCGCCGACGCCTCGATTTTCGCGGCCGCGTGTGAAGCCGCCAAGACCCGTCCCGGGGTCGACCTCGTTTCCCTGACTCAAAACTTTCGCTCCACTCCCGCCATCCTGCGATTCGTCAATCGCTTCTTCTCCTCCAGTATCAAGAAGAGCCAATACGGCCAACCCGACTACGAAGCCCTGGTTC
>CAZFQH010000339.1:0-4963 GCA_964520805.1 uncultured Acidobacteriota bacterium
ACAAGCACATCGAAGTCATCGGCCGTCAGATGATGCGCTGGGTGAAGATCGAGGAAGTGGGCGACTCCGACTTCCTGGTCGATGAAGTGGTGGTGGACTTCTACCGCTTCACGTGCGAGAACGCGAAGCTCGAAGGAGCCGACAAGGCGCCCGCGGGGGCCAAGCGCATCCTGCTCGGCATCACCAAGGCGTCGCTCTAGACCGACTCGTTCATCTCGGCCGCAAGCTTCCAGGAAACCACAGGCGTGCTCACCGAGGCCGCCATCTCCGGCCGACGACTACAGAATCGGACTTCGGAACGCCCGAGGAAGCGGTGGTGGGCGAGACGTACGGAGCGGATTCGTAACGCAGCCGCGACTGACGTGAGCCACGCGTCGGGGCGTACTCGTGCTCGTGGGGACGTACTCGGCCGTGATGCCGCACCGGTGCCGATCGACCTGCGGTGCTGGTCGACGTGAGATCGGAGTCTCGGTTGTTGGTCCACGTTCCGTCCGCACTCCGGTTTGTTGATGCTGATCTGAGCCGCGTTGCGTTCACGCCAACCAAGGCGATTCAATTCGACTGCCGCCGAGGACCAGTAGGAGTAGGTGTACGGCAAAACTGAATTCGAATGAGCTCGAGTGCCCAAAGCCCTGGTCTCGGTCGACGATCGAGCGCCGAAACCGTGTGGTACATTCAAGGCGCTGACCTTGGGCAACGCGATGGAAATCTTCCCCGGTATCTCGATGAATCCCGACATTCGATTCGGCAAACCCTGTATCACGGGCACTCGAATGGATGTCGCCACGGTCGTCGGGTTGATCGCGGCGGGTGAGACGGTCGAGACCGTGGTCGATGAGTATCAGCTTTCCCTCGAGCAGGTCCGATCGGCCCTGTCCTACGCCGCTCACGTCGCGGCTCATCTCCCGCCGGCGGTGCGCCAGGCGTCTTGAGGGTTCTCCTCGACGAGAACTTCCCGCTCGCTCTTTTACGCAGCCTGCTCAGGGATGGCGAGCAGGCCGAGCACATCATCACGATGGGCTGGCGGGGCGCTTCCGATCAGCGGATTCGAGAGCGGCTTCTTGACCGCAGCGTGCTATTCCTGACCCAGGATGAGGACTTCCTGATCGACAAGCCGGGGGCTGCAATCGTGGTGCTCTCGCGCGTGAGACAGTCGCGCCGTTTGGAGGAACGAGTCCAGGTCTGGCGCCAGGCAATCCACGAGCTCGTTTCCACTCCACGACCGGGACTACGATTCGAATTGATGGACGACGGCCGCCTGGTACCCTGGGAGCAGCGTTCATAACGCTGACCGAGAAAGCGGTACGCGCGAGTTCTTCAGAATGGCGGCTCGTCGTCCCATCCTTTCGGCCAGGCCTTGCGCAGGTCGGGCTTCACCCGCCGCACGGCCTCTGACTCTTCGCCGGAGTGATAGCGAGCCCCGGGACTCCCGCGGACGCCTCGTGAGCGGCCCAAGGGGGGATGCAACGTGGTGCCTTCCTCGAACGCTGAAATGTCCCCCTCGGCCGCACGGCGCACTCCCCCCAGCCAGGTCTCGAAGAAGGCGCGATCCGCCCCCTTGGCCAGGTCCTCCAAAAGAAGCGGCATCGCCATGAGTTCGTCCACGGGAACGAAACGACCGGAGACCTCAATCTCCATCGCCGGGTTCAGGATGTAGAAAGCGTGCGCCACCCGGAGGAAGATGCGGCGGTTGTACGGTGTGTTCGCGGAGCTTTCGTTCTTCACCAGGATCGACGAAACGTAGGCGCGCTCCTTCCTCCGCTGGGGCAGGATGCGATCGGGGAAGGCCCGGAGCATGAGAGCCAGCGCGTTTGCCTTGATCGCGGGAAGAATTTGCTGGGGCAGGAAAGTCGCGGCAAGTCCGCGGTAGGCCACCAGCATGAGATGCAGCAGAAACCACTCCATCGACCGGGGATCGAGCTTCTGCATGCGGGATCCGATCTTCACCTTCACCGGCGTGTTCGCGAGCGCCTGCCAGGCATCTTCGAATCCGCTGGCCTTGCCCTTGTGATGAAGGAGGAGCGACGAGATGAGGACGCGCAGGGCCGTTCTTCCGGCGGAGTCGGTGAGGTCCGGATCCGCGCCCTGGGCCAGCAGGTCACGGGCGATCGCGCCTCGGCCCAGGCGAGCGGCCACCATGAGGGGCGTCTCGTTCAGGGGGTTCCTGAAGTCGATGCCATGTCGGGCGATCTGGCCCCGCAACTCCTTCGGATCTTTCGGGAGGTGCGGCGCGTAATGGGTCTCCTCAATGTAGGCACGCCCCGAATCGGCCTTCTTCGCATGGCGGAATCCGGCCTCGACGAGCGGCGGGAGAAGGCCCGGCGCGTCGCAGGTGACGGCGTACTCGAACAGAAGTTGCTGGGCCGCCTTGTCCTTGTTTACGAGCGCCCGGGCCTTGATCTCCCCATGCGTGGTCGCGTCGATCACGGTCCACGGGACTGGACCGGTCTCGAGAATCTCTCGCCGGATCTGCTCCGCCTGCTCAGTTTTTCCCTGGAGTTCCAGACGCCTCGCCTCGCGCTGCCAGTCCTCCCGTGACGATTCCTCGGCCGCCACTTCCATAGCGCCTTCGGACCGGTGGACCGCCAGCAGTGCCCAAAGGGGGTGGCTGGGGTCGCGCTCCAGTACGATGAGCGTCCGGACCGCGCGCGTGATCGCGACGTAGAGCGAGTTCACGTAGAACTTGTAGGCGTCGAGAGACTTGTCCGTCTTGTCCCTCGCTCGCGAATAGCTCGGAGCCCCTTCCAGCTCGTCCGGGCGGACGTCGCCTGCGCACTCAGCGAACTCGTGCGGGGCCGACCCGACCAGGTTGAACAGGATGACGTTCTCGTACTCGAGCCCCTTCGCCTCCTGCACGCAGAAGACGAGTGGACTTCGAAACGCGGACCGCGCCTCGGCCTTGTCTTCGTCGCGCAGCACGATGATGGCGTGTCGCGTCGAGCGCCAGGTCTTTTCATCGAGTTCGCTTCGGATGGCCGGATCGTCCCGATGAATGTCGACGCGGCCCTCCTCTCCGCTCACACACTCGACCAGGAAGTTGCTCTCCCGATCGACCGAACCAAAACGCCGCTGTTTCACCAGCAGCAGCCGGTTGGCGAGTGCCGTGACCGCCACGGTGTTGCGATAGTTCGCGGTCAGGATGTGGACCTGTTCCACGGGCGAGGCGCCGTCCGAAGGCGTGGTGAAGAAGAAACCGCGCACCCGCGCCCACGAAAACAGGTTCGGGTGAACGATCTGGTTGCTGTCTCCGCAGAGCAGGAACTTCCGCCGGTCCTTCAGCGTTGCGATGGCCAGGCGCAGCTCCGCGTTGGTGATGTCCTGAACTTCGTCGATGACCAGGAAGTCGTACTCGGGCACGGCCTGGGCACACCGCTCCCAGGCGACAAGGTTCGAGTCGAACAGAGAATGCTCCGTCATGTGAGCGCGCCATCGCTCGAAGATCCGATGGACGATGCGGCGCTCCTCGCCGAGGAAGATCGACTGCCGGACGCCGAGGGACAGGTACTCCTCCTCCTCCATCCAGGCCCCGCAAGCCGCCGCTCCGCCGATCACGCCCTTGATCTCCTCGAAGATGCGATGCGGCTCGCCGAGTTTGAAGGCACCGCGCACGCGGGAGTACCAGGAGGCAAAGTCCGAAAACGTCGCTTCTCGCCCTCGCGGCACCTCGATGGTCTGGATCAGTTCGATCAGGGAAAGGAAGTCCACTTCCTGCCCTTCGTTTGCGAAGCCGTTGGCGAAGTAGAGGGAGCGGGCGCTCTCGACCAGATAGGCCGAGCGTGTGAGGTAGAGCCCGCGGCCGGAAAGAGTCTTCAGCTTCTCCAGGGTCAGAGCCGTCTTGCCGCTGCCCGCGGAGCCGATGACGATCAGGGGCAGCCCCGCGTCGAAGACCGTGGTCTGTGCATCATCGAACGAGAGCGGCTTGTCGAGGACATGGATCGCGGTGGAGCGCGGGTTGACGTACCTCAGCTTCTCGCCAGGGGCTCCGAGGGGCGGAGGCGAAGGCGCCGGATCGAAGTCGGCCTCCGTGAAGCTGCCGCCATTCAGGAATCGCGCCTTTGCGTAGTCGTGATTGCGAACGACCTCGAGGACCAGCAGGTATCTGCGGCCCGCGCTCTCGGCGAGTTGAAACAGCAGTCGGTTCTTATCGTCGAGCTTCGCCCGGTAGATACCCGCGTCCTTGAGCTTCTTGACCTCGGCCGACTTGAAGTCACCAGCCGTGAGCTGCTCTAGTGTTTTTTCGTACTGCCGCTCGACGTGACGTGTGTCGAGGTCTCGGAAGATCAGGGTTTCCATTCGCGCCCTGACCTCGGTGGGCGGTCGCCGCGCGCGTGATCCCAGATCCACGGCGTGACCTCCGCGGGCCCGACCAGACGCGGACCTATCACCGCGGCGGTGAGCAGGCCGTCGATCATGGAGAGGCTCATCGACGTTCGAGCGATGGGCTCGCGCGCCAGAGAGGTCTCAAGGCGAAGCAGGTCCGCCTCGGCGATCATCCGGCGTTCACCGATCCGAGGATCGTCGCGTGGTCGCCAAAAATATCGATGACCTTCACCGCCCCAGTGTAGCGGACCGGGCCGGGCGTTTTGCCACGGCGCTGGAGCGCCCTGGCCATTGTCCGAGATCACCCTAGAGCCGGACGCGTTTGGTCGGCTTGGACTCCTTGCCGAATCAGAACTGGCTCCAGAGGAGTCGAACTCGCCCAGCAGCTCGTCGAGTGGGATCCGTTCTCGTTCTCGATCCTCACCGAGGAAGCGGGCGTCGTCGCCTTCAAGGACATCCTCGACAAGCAGACCGTCTCCGAGCACGTCGATGAACACGGGCCTCTCCGTCCTGGTCATCATGGACTCGCCGGACGAGAAGAAGCAGGTGGCCGAGGTGAAGCGGTTGCCTTGGTGGCCCAAGGCCAGGCTTCGCGCTGGCCCAAGGCCAGGCTTCGCGCTGGCCCAAGGCCAGGCTTCGCGCT
>CAZFQH010000340.1:0-4956 GCA_964520805.1 uncultured Acidobacteriota bacterium
TCCCCGTCGGGTGGGGGATGGACATCATCAACTTCGTCTGGTGGATCGGCATCGGGCACGCGGGCACCCTGATTTCCGCCATCCTGCTTCTCTTCAAGCAGAAGTGGCGCAACTCGATCAACCGCTTCGCCGAGGCGATGACCCTGGCTGCGGTGCTGTGCGCGTTGCAGTATCCCCTCTTCCACACCGGTCGTCCGTGGCTCGCTTTCTACTGGCTGCTGCCCTATCCGAACACCATGGATCTGTGGCCGAACTTCCGTAGCCCGCTGATCTGGGACGTTTTCGCGGTGTCGACTTACGGAACGGTCTCCCTCCTCTTCTGGTACGTGGGTCTCATCCCCGACCTCGGCACCCTGCGCGACCGCGCCAAGAATCCGATCGCCCGGTTCCTCTATGGCATGGGGGCCATGGGCTGGCGCAACTCGGCCCGCCACTGGTCGAACTACGAGAAGGCCTACCTTCTCCTCGCCGGCCTCTCCACCCCGCTCGTGCTCTCCGTTCACACCGTGGTCAGCTTCGACTTCGCGGTTTCGCTCGTTCCCGGCTGGCACGCCACGATCTTCCCGCCCTACTTCGTCGCGGGCGCCGTGTTCGCCGGTTTCGCGATGGTCTTGAATCTCGCCATCCCGATGCGCTGGCTCTACAGGCTCGAGGACGTCATCACCATGCGCCACATCGAGAACATGGCGAAGGTCATGCTCGCGACCGGTCTGATCGTGGCCTACGGTTACTTCATGGAACTCTTCATGGCCTGGTACTCCGGCAACTTCTTCGAACAGTTCATGATGAAGAACCGGCTCACCGGTCCCTACTGGTGGTCCTACGCGCTGCTCATCCTGTGCAACGTGATCATGCCCAACACTCTGTGGTCGAAGAAGCTCCGGACCAATACCATCTGGCTCTTCATCGTGTCGCTCTTCGTCGGCGTCGGCATGTGGCTCGAGCGGTTCGTCATCATCGTGACCTCTTTGTACCGCGACTTCATGCCCTCCTCGTGGGGCTACTACCAAGGTACGGTTTTCGACTGGATGTTCTTCATCGGAACCGGCGGCTTGTTCCTCACCCTGATGCTGCTCTTCGTCCGGTTCCTGCCCGCGATCCCGATGTCTGAAGTGAAGATGATCCTGCCCGGTGCGGAAGGGAAGGTAAAGCAGTGAGCGACGCCGGCTATACCCCCTCTCGTCTCATCCACGACCTCAAGGAACTGGGGAGTTGGGCGCGTTCACCCGAGCCCGCCGGCGTCTACGGTCTCATGGCCGAATTCGCGAACGCCGACGACGTGGTGAACGCGGCGCGCCAGGTGCGCACCGCCGGCTACAAGAAAATTGACGGCTACTCCCCGTATCCGATGGAGTCGCTGATCCACGAACTCGATCAGCATCACTCGTGGGTTCCCACCATCGTCCTCGGCGGTGGCATCACCGGCTTCCTTGCCGGCTACGGTCTCCAGTATTGGTCCTCGGTGCTCGTGTATCCCATGAACATCGGCGGCCGGCCCTTCCACTCGTGGGTTTCCTTCATCCCCCCCGCGTTTGAAACCACCATCCTGTTCGCTTCCTTCGGAGCGGTTTTCGGCATGCTCGCCCTGAACGGCTTCCCGCGGCCCTATCACCCCGTGTTCAACATCGAAGAGTTCGCGAAGAGCGCCTCGAACGACAAGTTCTACCTGGTCATCGAAGCCACCGATCCGAAGTTCGATGCCGCGAAAACCGCCGAGTTCCTGAAGACTCTCAGTCCCACCTTCGTCAAGGAGATCCCCGCGTGACGCGCCGCTCCTTGCTCGTCCTCTCCTGCATCGTGGTGCTCCTCGGCTCCGCTTGCCGTCAGGACATGCACAACCAGCCCAAGGCCAAGCCGCAATCGAAGTCGGCCTTCTTCGCCGATGGCCGCACCGGTCGCCCTCCCGTCGAGGGCACGGTGGCCCATGGCCAGCTGAACGAAGACGATCACCTCCACCGGGGCAAGATCGACGGAAAATTCGCGACCACGTTCCCCTTCCTGATCGACGAAGCAGTGATGCAGCGAGGACGCGAGCGCTACGAGATCTTCTGCACGCCCTGTCACGGTTCCACCGGCCTCGGCAACGGCATGGTGGTTCAGCGCGGCTTCAAAGTGGCAGCCTCTCACCACCTCGAACGGCTCCGCAACGAAACCAACGGTTACTGGTTCGACGTGATCACCAACGGCTTTGGCGTCATGCCGCCGGCCGGTCCGCAGATTCCGGTGAAAGACCGATGGGCGATTGTGGCCTACGTCCGCGCCCTCCAGCTTTCCCGCCACGCTGCCGAGACCGACATCCCCGAGGCCCAGCGCGCGGGAGTGCCCGCGGGCGGAACCGCGCCGCCGGCCGATCACAAGGCCGCGGCACCCGCGGAGGCCCGTCACTGATGTCCGCCCACCACGAGGAACCCGTGAACCCAGGGCCTGCCGCTTCGACGCTCAGCATGCCGGCCCCGGTGGTCTCCCTGCGCCGGATCGCCGGCCTGGTTGCGCTGATCGCGTCGGCCCTTGCTCTCACCGGCTACTCCAATCCAGCCCAGCTCGTTCAGAGCTACCTCCCCGCGTTCCTGCTCTGGTTTGGCGTCTCCATCGGCTGCCTCTCGATGCTGATGATCCAGCATCAGTCGGGCGGCCACTGGGGCATCCTGCTCCGCCGCCTCTTCGAGGCCGGAGCCCGCACCATCTACTTCATGCCCCTTTTCTTCATTCCGATCCTTCTCGGAATGGCGAACCTCTACTCCTGGGCCGATCCCGTCCGTATCGCGGCCGATCACCATCTGGAGGAGATCGTTCACAAGAAGGGTGCCTATCTGAACGTCCCCTTCTTCACCGGCCGTGCGATCTTCTACTTCCTGTTCTGGGCTTTGATGGCGCGCACGCTCACTTCCTGGTCATGGAAGTACGACGAAACGGGAGACCGTGAATACGCCGAAAAGATGCGCCGCATGTCGGGATGGGGCTTGCTCGCCCAGGCGCTGGTGATCACCTTCGCCGGAGTCGACTGGGGCATGTCCCTTGATCCTCATTGGTTCTCCACCATCTGGGGCATCCTCTTCATGGTGGGTCAAGCCCTCTCTGCCTGGTGCCTGTGCATCATGTTGATGTCCCGGCTTTACACCCACGCACCCTTCACCCGGGTTGCCACCTCGACGCTTTTCCATGACCTCGGCAAGTTCCTCTTCGCCTTCGTCATGTTGTGGGGCTACGTGAACCTCTCCCAGTTCCTGATCATCTGGTCGGGAAACCTGCCCGAAGAAACCACCTGGTATCTGCATCGCTCGGTCGGAGGGTGGCGTCAGCTGACCTATCTGCTGGTCGGACTCCATTTCTTCCTGCCTTTCTTTACCCTCCTCTCGGCCGGACTCAAGAAGAACGCCGGCCGTCTCGCCGTGGTGGCAGGGTTGCTTTTCGCCCTTCGCTACGTCGATCTTTTCTGGAACATCGCCCCCATTTTCAAACATGAACATTTCTCGGTGCATCCGTTCGACCTGCTGATGCCCGTGGCGGTTGGTGGGGCGTGGCTGTACCTGTTCGCGCGTCAGCTCGAGAAAGCCCCTCTGCTCGTGAAACACGATCCCCAGGTCCAGGAGATGGAGGAGCTCGCCGCCCATGCACACTGAGCCTTCCAAGCACCCATCCAATCCCGAGATCCAATACGAAAAGTCGGACGCGACGGTCCGTCCTCTCTACCAGTTCCTGTTCTGGATCTCTGTCGTCACCATCCTTACCGCCGTGCTGGCCTGGTTCACTCTCAAGGCTCTTGAGGGCTGGCGTGAACGGGGGTCGGTTCGAGCACCCATGGCCGAAGTCCAGTCGGTTCAGCAGCCGCCAGCTCCAAGGCTTCAGCTGCGCGAGCCCATGGATCTAAAGAAATTCCGTGCAGAAGAAGCGGCGATCCTCTCCACCTACGGCGTCGTCGACCGTGACCACGGCATCTACCGCATTCCCATCGAGGAAGCCATGCGGCTGACCCTGGAACGTGGCCTTCCGGTGGCCGGGGCCTCGCCCGCTCCCTCGCCCGCTGCCTCCCCGAAGGCGGCCAGCCGGTGAGACGTTTCTTTTCTGCCCTGCTGGTTCTGGCTGCGGCCATAAACGCGCACGCCCAGCAGGCCGGCTTCTCCAAACCCTCGGGCCCCGTCCAGCCTGCTTCCGAGCGTCTGCAGAAGGAAGTCGGGTACGAGCCGAAGCTCGGGGTCTCCCTGCCCCTCGACATCATGGTCACGGATGAAACCGGCGCCACTCGAGCACTTGGGTCTTTCCTCGCGCCGAAGAAGCCGCTCCTCCTTGCCTTCTACTATCAGTCCTGTGCGATGCTCTGTTCGCTCCAGCTCGAAAGCGTGGTCGCTTCCCTGAAGGGAACGAAGTATGTCGTGAATCGCGACTTCCAGTTTCTCGCGGTTTCGATGGATCCAAACGACACGGTTCAGGGCTCCTTGAAAGCCAAGTGGAAAATCGCCACCGCCTATGGACAGACGGGAAGCGACGCCGGGTTCCATTTCGTGACCGGCACCCCTGAAGCGATTAGGCAGATCACCAGTGCCGCGGGCTATCGCTACTACTGGGAAGAAGAGACCAAGCAGTGGGCCCACGCCTCCGGCGTGCTTCTCGTGACTCCTGAGGGGAAGATGGCCCGGTTCCTTCCCGGCATCGAGCCCTTCCCGCGCGATCTGCAGTTCGCCCTGCTTGAGGCGTCCGAAGGTACCATCGGCACCCTGGTCGACAAGGCTATTCTCTATTGCTACCAGTACAACGAGGCCAGCGGGCGCTATGGTGCCGCCATCATGCGGACCCTGCGTCTTTCCGCGGTCGGCACGGTGCTGGCACTCGCCGCCTTCGTTGTCTTCAGTCTTCGCCGCGAACGCAAAGCGGCTCCCTCCGAAACTCCCGCCTGAGGCCGAACGAAAAAGTCCATGGGCCAGTCCTTCCCTCCGTTGTTCCCGCCGCAAGCCTCGACCG
>CAZFQH010000341.1:0-4000 GCA_964520805.1 uncultured Acidobacteriota bacterium
GCCTGGGGCCAGCGCGGACTTTCGCCACAGACTGCTCGGGGTAGGATCCCGCCTCATGACAAACGTTCTTTTCAATCATCGCGCCGACCAGGTCCGGCTTCAGGTTCTCTCCTCCGTGGGATTCTGGCTTTACCAATGGAAGGAACTGCCTCTCGCCGCCTTTGCCGGGTTGAAATTGCGATCACTCGACGAAGGCGGCTGCACGGTGATTCTGCCTGGCGGCTGGCGGACTCAGAACCCCTTCCGCTCCACCTACTTTGCGGCTCAGGCCATGGCCGCCGAGATGTCCACCGGCGCGCCCGCGATGGTTTTGTGCCGAGGCAGCGAGGCGCGGGTATCCATGCTGGTCACGGAAATCCGTGCCCGCTTCACGAAGAAGATTGCCGGTCCGTCGCAGTTCACTTTCCGGGAGATCGGCGCCATGGCCGGTACCATCGAACGCGCGGCCCATACCGGGGAGCCGGCTACCTTCACCGCCCGTTCGCTGGGCCGCAACGCCGCGGGCGACGTGGCCTCCGAGTTCGAAGTCGAGTGGAGCTTCAAGCGGCGAGACTGACGGGCCCTCTCTCGCGCCGGTCCGGGGAACCAAAACTCCCGGTCTCTCGTATCCTCTTGGGACCGGCCTTTCGTCCCTGGTCCGCCTCCGGCTCATGATCTCTTCTTCAAACATCGAAGCCCTCCGGATCGCTCTTTCGTCGATCCTCGCTCACAAGCTGCGGTCGTTCCTGACCCTCATCGGGATCATCATCGGGGTGGCCTCGGTCGTGGTGGTGGGGGCCAGCATCTCCGGCCTCAACACCTACGTGGTCGAGCGGGTATCCCGCGTCCTCGGCGTGAACCACTTCATGGTGGCGCGGATGGCGGGGAACAACCTCACCGAGGCCCAGTGGGAGCGGATGGATCGGCGCAACAAGCGCATCAACTGGCTCGACATCGACTGGGTCGAAGGACACTGCGAGAACTGCGCCGAGGTGGGGGCGGCGGCCAGCCAGCGCACCGACCTGAAGCACGGCACCCTGGAGCTTCTGGGTACCCAGGTCACGGGCGTCACCGCGAACATGGGAGCGATTGAGGACAAGACCATGGAGGACGGTCGTTTCCTGCTCCCCCACGAGGTCGAGAATCCCATGCGCGTGGTGGTGCTGGGCGCCGACGTCCGCGACAAGTTCTTCCTGGGCGATGATCCCCTTGGCAAGACCCTGAAGATCCGCGGTCTTGACTTCAAGGTGGTAGGGGTCGAGGCGAGCCGAGGATCGATGTTCGGTCAGTCGCTGGACAACCATGTCTACATTCCCATCAGCACGTTCCAGCGCATGTACGGAGCGCGCACCAATCTTCAGATCCACGGACTGGCCCCGAGCGACGATCGATTCGACGCAGCCATTGACGACGCCCGGGTGGCCCTGCGCACCCGCCGGAAACTCCGCGGCAACGATGACGACAACTTCGGGCTGGTGAATGTGGGCGAGGTCAAGGGCGAAGTGGATTCGTTCACCGGGGCGATCGCCATGGTCGTCACGCCCATCACCCTGATCTCTCTGGTGGTCGGCGGCATCGTGGTCATGAACATCATGCTGGTGAGCGTCAACGAGCGCACTTTCGAAATCGGCCTGCGCAAAGCCCTTGGCGCGCGGCGTCGCGAAATTCTGGTGCAGTTCCTGATCGAGTCCGCGGTGCTGTGCGCCATCGGAGGCGTGCTCGGCCTGCTGCTCGCGGCGGCGGTGTCGGGCGCCATTTCCGCGGCGACACCCATCCCCATGACCATTACCACCGGCTACATCGTGCTGTCGCTCCTCGTTTCGAGCGTGGTGGGGCTGATCGCCGGCATCTATCCAGCGTGGCGCGCGTCCAGGCTCGACCCCGTGGTCGCACTCACGAGAACGGCATAATGACCCGGCCCAGGAATCGGTCGTTCGTGACCGCGGAAGCGCTCCGCATGGCTCTGGACAACGTCCGCGCGCACAAGCTGCGGAGCTTCCTGACCGTGGTCGGCGTGGTCATCGGAGTCAGCGTCGTCATCGTCATCGCCTCCGTCCTCACCGGCATGCGCAAGAACATTGTGCAGTCGATCGAGGAATACGGCACCAACAACATCTTCGCCTTCCATCTTTCCACCGGTCCGCGCCTGGGGCCGCGCGACCGGGCAGAGTTCCGGCGCAAGCCGCTTCGCCCCGAGGACGGCCAGGCCATCGTGGCCCAGGCCTCATTGGTCGAGGATGTGGCGAACTCGGCCGGCCTCTGGATTCCGGGCGACAGCGCGATCCACTTCAAGGGCGAAAAGTTCCGCAACCCGCAGATCGATGGGGTCAGTTCCAACTATCCCGAAGTGGTGACCCTCGAACTTCGCGAGGGACGGTTCTTCAGCCGCGAGGACGACCTCGCCCGCCGCAACGTCATCGTGATCGGCTCCAGTATCGCCGAGGCGCTCTTCCTCAACCGCACCGCGCTGGGGTCCGAGGTGGAGATGGCGGGCCAGCCCTTCAAGGTCGTGGGCGTGCTCGAGAAGAAGAAGTCCGGCGGCCTGATGGGCGAGGAGGACCAGAACGGTCAGGCCTTCGTCCCTTATCGCACCGCACGGAAAATCGCGCCCCGGACCAGCGAGTGGCTGATGCTGATCATCCGGGCCCAGTCGGGCCAGGTGAAGGCGGCGCTTACTCAGGTCGAGGATATCCTGCGCCGGCAGAGGAAGCTCCGCACCAAGGACGATTCGAACTTCGACCTTTCCACCGCCGATCGGATCATCAAACAGTTCGACGAGATCACGGCGGGGGTGGGACTTGTGGCGATCGCTATCTCCTCCGTCGGTCTGATGGTGGGGGGAATTGGCGTTATGAACATCATGCTGGTGAGCGTGACCGAAAGGACGCAGGAGATCGGTGTCCGCAAAGCCCTGGGCGCGCGCCGCGGCGACATCGTGCGTCAGTTCCTTTTCGAAGCGGTGACCCTGACCTTCTTGGGCGGAATGCTGGGATTGATGTTCGCGAGTGCGGTGAGCTGGGTTCTGCGCGCCCTCATTCCCGAACTGCCGACCGAGATTCCGATGTGGGCGGTAGGCGCCGGCCTCGCGGTGTCGATCGGCGTCGGCCTGGGATTTGGAGTCTGGCCCGCCAAACGCGCAGCCGCCCTAGACCCCGTCGAAGCGCTACGATGGGAATGACGGGCCCTGGACTAAACGCTCTGGCCCGTCATCCCGAGGAGGCCATCAAACGCACCCGACGAGGGATCCCGTCTTCCCAAGGCCCAAGCCGCCTCTCCGCGCTCGTCTGCCGCTTCTCCGCAGTCGCCTACCGCATCAAGTAGGCACCCTCCGGCACCGAAGCCAGCGCCCTTAACGCAGGCTTCGCGAAATAGAAACCCTGGAACAACTCGATTCCAAACGACCGCAGAACGTTCACTTCCTCCGCGGTTTCAACCCCTTCCGCGATGACCAACGCATCGAGATCACGACAGACCTGGATGATGCCGCGGACAATCGCCTGTCGGATCCGATCACGCTCAATGCCCCGGATGAGTGCCATGTCCAGTTTTACGATGTCGGTCTGCAGATCGGCCAGCAGGTTGAGACCGGCGTACCCGGCGCCGAAATCGTCGATCGCGGTCTTGAACCCGCACTTCTTGTAGTACTGCACGATCTCCTGAAGGTGGGCGTGGTCTTCCACCTTCTCGCTTTCGGTGATCTCGAAGATGATGCGTTCGGGCGGGAAACCGTAGAGCCGTGCCGCTTCCAGCGTCGTGCGGATGCAGAGTTCGGGCCGGTAGACGGCATTGGGCATGAAGTTGATGCTGAGAAATGACGGGATGGCGAGCTCGGCCGCGAGCTGAACGGCCTTTACCCGGCACGACTGGTCAAACCGGTAGCGATTGGTGTCGTTGACGTCTTCAAACACGCGCGCGGCAGGCTCGTCGCTCATCCCTCGAACCAGCGCCTCGTGCGCGAAGATCTCGCGGGTCGTGGTGTTCACAATGGGCTGGAACGCCATGGTGAACTGGAAGTCGAGGC
>CAZFQH010000341.1:4010-4946 GCA_964520805.1 uncultured Acidobacteriota bacterium
GGCCAGATGTCGGTAGTCGTTCTGAGTCTTCATGCGGAACACGGAAGCTTACAGAATCCGGGTGGCGCGCCGCGAAGTGGCCAATTGGCAACGGGGAGTCCGGAGGCAGAGGGCTCTTCGTTCCATCCCGCGGCTCGACGATCTTCACCTGATCGAAGGTCACGCGCGATGTGCGGTTGGCGTCCTCGAGCGGCGGGCCGCCGGCCTCAGCCAGGACGACCCGAATAGCCGACTAGACTCAAGGCGATTTCCGGCAACTCCGGCCATGACTCCTGCTCCCCGCCACGGAACCCCTCTCGCTTTCGTAGTGGCGGGCGGTCGCAGTTCGCGGATGGGTCGGGACAAGGCTCTGCTCCCCTACCGCGGAGCCACGTTTCTCGAACACGCGTTGGTCAAAGCACGCGCGGTGTCGTCGGACGTGGCAATCCTGTGCGGCCCGACCCGGCGGTACGAGGGCTTCGGCGCGCCGGTCCTCGAAGACGCGATCTGTGGTGCGGGTCCTTTGAGCGGTCTCTACTCGGCGCTCGTGTCCGCATCCGCCCTTGGTCGCGAACGGATGGTGTGGCTGGGCGTCGACCTCCCTCTCGTCCCGCCGGCCTTCCTCGCCCGTCTCATCGGTGAACTGGACCGGGCGGAGGTCGCGATAGCCCGTTCTCCCCGCGGCCCGGAGCCCCTGTGCGCCGCTTTCACAACCGAGGCCACCCTGAAGGCGGTTCGGCGGGCGCTTCTGAGCGGCCAGTTGAAACTGACCTCGGCGTTCGATGTCCTGAAGGTCACGCTCGTGGACGGAGATGAAGGGTCCTTCGCCAACATAAATTCTCCGGCGGAATACGAGACGCTGCCTGCCCACCTGGTCCCGGCAGTTCCGGAATCGGACGCTGGTGGAACCTGAGCTCATCTCTCCAGCAAACCGAAGACCGACGCTTACGGGACCGG
>CAZFQH010000342.1:0-3768 GCA_964520805.1 uncultured Acidobacteriota bacterium
GTACCCCGGTGTAGGGGCGCGGTCGTGGTGTTCGTGGTCTCCGCGGGCGGGCCATGGCCCGCCCCTACATTTTTGCTCGGGCCCGCCCCGGTTCAGGCGGGCACAAGATTCGCCCCGACAATTTCGGCCGAGCCCGCATCCTGTGACCGAGATCGCATCCTGCTGAGCGGCCTGGGCACAGAAGGGCCCCCCGTGCGAATTCGGTTAAGACTTAATCAAGGGCTGCTACGTACAATCATTGGGCCCGGTCACTGTGATCGGGTGGGCGCACAAGTTCCCCAAAAGACTCAAGGCTGATCCCTAAAGAAAGATCCAATAAGACGATGACCTCCAGATCCCGGGCAGTGGCGACGTTCTTCGCGGTGGCGATGGCGACGACGCTTCTTGCCGCGTTCTTCCAGTCCCAGGTCCGGCGTCCGCAGACCGCCGAAGCGCGAGCGCTCGAAGCGGCTCCCATGGCCACACCGGCCCCCGGCGCTCCCCTCACTCTTGACACCTTCCGCAACATCGTCAAGTCCAAAAACGCCGCAGTCGTGAACATCACCGTCTCCAGCAAGCCGAGAACTCAGGGCCGCGGGAGCCGTCAGCTTCCGTTCCCCTTCTTCCAGGACGAGGATCCCCTCGGGCCGAACCAGCCCAACCAGCGCTCCGGTGGCTCTGGCTTCGTGATTGACGCCGACGGCACCATTCTCACGAACCGCCACGTGGTCGACGAAGCCGATCAGATCAGCGTCACCCTGGTCTCGGGAAAGCGATATGACGCCAAGGTCCTGGGCAAGGACGCTCGCACGGACGTCGCAGTCATCAAGATCGAGCCCAAAGAGCCCCTCACGGTCCTCGAACTCGGCGACTCTGAAGCCGCCGAAGTGGGGGAGTGGGTGATGGCGATCGGCAGCCCGTTCGGTTTTGGCAACAGCCTCAGCGTAGGTGTTGTGTCCGGCAAGGGCTCGGGCCGAAACCTTCCCCTCGGTCAGCCGGGAACGGGTGTGGACATGATTCAGACCGACGCCGCGATCAATCCCGGCAATTCGGGCGGTCCGCTGCTCAACACTCGCGGCCAGGTGATCGGCATGAACACGCTGATCATCACTCAGGGCCTCGCGCAGAGCGCCGGCGTCGGGTTCTCGGTCCCGATCAATACGGTCAAGGCCATCCTTCCCCAGCTCAAGTCGAAGGGAAAGGTCATTCGCGGCTGGCTGGGAGTTTCTATCCAGAGTGCGTCGGAGGATCTGGCCCTCACCTTCGGCCGGCCCACCGCCCAGGGCGTCATCGTGGGCGATGTCACCAAGGGAAGCCCCGCCGACAAGGCCGGAATCCAGCTTGAGGATTACATCTATGAAGTTGATGGCCGCCTCGTCACCGACAATTCATCCTTGACCAGCTACATCGCAAGCCTGTCTCCCGGGACGACGGTTACGCTGAAGCTGATCCGCGCTGGTGCCGAGAAGTCCGCGCGGATCACGCTTGGTACCTTCCCGGAGGGCGACGCTCAAGTCGCCTCCAATGAGGACGCCGCGGCGGAGTCAGAAGAGAAGGCGGTCACCAATCTGGGGGTCGAGCTTCAGACTCTTTCCCCCACCTTGCGCGAGCGCATGGAGTTGGACGACAGCGTCCGTGGCGTGGTCGTGCGCTCGGTGGAAGCGGGGGGGGCGGCAGAACTTGCCGGTCTCGCTCGCCGGGACCTGATCCTCATGGTCTCGGGCGAAGAAGTGTCGACGGTCAAAGAGTTCAACGCCGCAGTTCGGAAGGCGGCCTCCGCCAAGGTCGCGCGATTGCGAGTCCGTCGTGGCGAAACCGTCATCGTTATGGGTCTGCGCCTCGACCGCTGATGGTAGGGGCGGCCCCCGTGGCCGCCCACCCGTAGTGTAGGGATGGCCATGATGGTCAACCCTAGTCGTGACGTAAGGACGGCCTCGGTGGTCGCTCTGTAGGGGCGGCCCCGATGCCGCCAACCGTAGGGGCAGCCCTGGTGGCCGCCCTCTAAGAAGGGAGATCCGCAAGTGTCCGACCCCATCGAAAACCAGCCGCCCGACTTCGAATCCGGAGGCTTCTCTCAGTCGTCCCTGTCGGACCTCCCGTCCGAGATCGCGATCCTTCCGCTCCGCGACACCGTTCTCTTTCCAGAGGCGGTGCTGCCGCTCGCGGTCGCGCGCGACGCGTCGGTCACCCTGGTCAACGACGCGGTGCGCCAGCAGCGCACCATCGGCGTGCTGACCCAGAAAGAAGCCGCAGTCGACGATCCGGTTGAGGCCGACCTCTTCACCATCGGCACCCTGACCCACATCCATAAGATGTTCAAGTTCCCCGACGGCACGCTGCGCCTCGTGGTCCAGGGCGTGGGCCGTTTTAAGGTCCTCGAGATCACGCAGTATCGGCCGTACATCAAGGCGCGGATCGAGCTGCTGAAAGACACCGACTCGGCCGACAAGCAGATCGAGGTGAAGGCTCTCTCGCAGGCCGCGCTGTCGATGTTCCAAAAAGCCGTCGACCTCACTCCGAACCTGCCCGATGAACTGAAAAACATGGCGGCCCGGACCACGAACCCGAGCCACCTCGCCGACTTCATCGCATCGTCGTTGCCTTCGCTCACCAGCGCTCAGCGGCAAGAACTGCTTGAAGTCCTCTCCGTCCACGAACGTCTCGAGCGGGTGAATCGTCTGCTCGCGAAAGACCTCGAGGTTCTCGAAGTCGGTTCGAAGATCCAGAACCAGGTGAAGACGGAACTTCAGAAGAATCAGCGCGAGTACTACCTGCGCGAGCAGATGAAGGCCATCCAGAAAGAGCTGGGCGACGGTGACGATCAGCAGCGCGAGATCTCCGAGCTGCGCGAGAAGATCGAGAAGGCCGAGATGACCGAGGAAGCGAAGAAGGAAGCGCTTCGCGAACTCGATCGCCTCACCCGCATGCCTCAGGCCGCGGCCGAGTACACGGTCACGAGGACGTACATCGACTGGCTGGTGAGCCTGCCCTGGAACAAGCGCACCGACGTCGAACTGGACATCCAGAAGGCGAAGGATGTCCTGGACGCCGATCACTACGGCCTCGAAAAGATCAAGGACCGCATCCTCGAGTACCTCGCGGTCAAGAAGATGAAGCCCGACGTTAAGGGCCCCATCCTCTGCTTTGTTGGCCCTCCCGGTGTCGGCAAAACCTCGCTCGGCAAGTCGATAGCGGCCGCGATGGGACGCAAGTTCCACCGGCTGTCTTTCGGCGGAATGCGCGACGAGGCCGAGATCCGTGGTCATCGCCGCACCTATATAGGAGCGCTCCCCGGGCAGATCATCCAGGGGCTCCGCCGCTGTGAGAGCAAGAACCCTGTGTTCATGCTCGATGAAGTCGACAAGCTCGGGCACGACTTCCGCGGCGACCCCGCGGCGGCATTGCTCGAGGTGCTGGACCCCGAGCAGAACAACAGCTTCAAGGATCACTACCTTGACGTCGCGTTCGACCTTTCGGAGATCGTCTTCATCACCACCGCCAACGTGCTGGACACCATCCCGCCGGCTTTGCGCGACCGCATGGAAGTCATCCGCCTCGCCGGTTACACAGAGGAGGAGAAGCACCAGATCGTACGACGCCACATCATCCCGAAACAGCTCGAGAACCACGGTTTGACTGCGGAACAGATCGCCTTCGGAGACGATTCCATCACCAAGCTCATCCGCGAGTACACGCGGGAAGCGGGTCTGCGCAACGTCGAGCGCGAGACCGCGAGCATCATTCGCAAGGTGGCGCGAAAGCGCGCGGAAGGCACGACCGAGATCATCG
>CAZFQH010000342.1:3778-4944 GCA_964520805.1 uncultured Acidobacteriota bacterium
GTTGAGGAGTTCCTGGGCGCGCCCTTCTTCGAGAAGGGCGAGATCGAGGAGCGGGCGCTTATTCCGGGCGTCGCCCTGGGTCTGTCATGGACGCCGTCGGGTGGCGATGTCCTCTTCATCGAGGCCTCGCAGATGTGGGGCGAAAAGGGCCTCACTATCACGGGCCAGCTCGGTGACGTCATGAAGGAGAGCGCCACCGCGGCGCTGTCGTGGGTCCGATCGAACGCCCGGCGTCTCGGAATCGAAGACTCGTTCTTCGAGCGAGTCGACATCCATCTGCACGTGCCGGAAGGCGCCATTCCCAAGGATGGTCCGTCCGCCGGCATCACGCTGGTGACCGCTATCGTGTCGCTGCTGCTCGGTCGTCCGGTGAAGCGCGGTTTGGCCATGACCGGCGAGATCACGCTTTCCGGCCGCATCCTTCCGGTGGGTGGCATCAAAGAGAAGGTCCTGGCCGCGCATCGCCTCGGCATGAAGGAGATCCTCCTGCCAAAGCGAAACGAGAAGCAGGTCAAGGAAGAGTTGCCCGAGAACGTTCGGAAAGACCTCAAGTTCCACCTGGTGGGATCGATCGAGGACGCACTCCAGATCACCATCGGCCCGCGCGAAGCCATCGACAAACCTATAGTCCCGATCACCTTCCAACCGCAAGTGGCGAATTGACTCGGCGCTTTCCGTAGACTAGAGCCGAGTCATCCCGAGGGTCGGACGCAGGTCCGTGCCCGAGGGATCTCCACGAAGCCCCGCTCAAATGCTCACCCAGACTGATCAGGCCCGCCGACGGATCGAGGTTCAGGTTTGGGAGGCTCGGACTCGGTAGCCTGGACCGTGCCATGAAACGTCTTAAGAGTCCGGTGCCCTTGACGCCGGGGGTTACAATTCCTTCGTGACGCCCATCGAGCTCGCCACGAGCTTTGGAACCGCGATGGGCCTCGGTTTGCTCCTGGGGTTCGAGCGACAGAGAACCCAGGGGCCCAATCAGGAGAGCTTCGCGGGGGCTCGCACCTTTGCTCTGATCTCCCTGCTCGGTGCCACCGCCACCCACCTGCAACTCCACTTGCAGCTGGTCTTCGTTCTGCCGATCGCCTTCCTGGCGATCGCCTCGATTGCCCTCGCCTCCTACGTCCTCACCGCGCGAGAGGGCGACGTGGGTGCGACCACGGAAG
>CAZFQH010000343.1:0-4941 GCA_964520805.1 uncultured Acidobacteriota bacterium
AATGGATTCCTCCCGATGGTGACCACTCCCACAAACACCCTCCCCGATCGCATCGCGCGATGGATCGTCGAAGACGGTTCCCGCAACGCGATTCTCCTCATCAGCGTGGACGGGCTGCTTCGACCGCACGTGATGATGCTCGCCCGCGACGAGGTGGTGGTGGTATCAGAAGCGCGGGTTCGCGTGGCGATTGGGGAGCGGAGCCAGTCGGCGGAAAATCTGCGCCTGCGTTCGTCAGCGACGCTCGCGATCTACGATGCCGATCTCGCCTGCGTGATCAAGACCCGGGTCGAGCAGGGGCCTCGCCCGCTGATTTCTGGAACCGTGGCCTTCGATCTGGCGGTCGAGGACGTCCGCCTCGACACCCCGACCGCGGCCGAGGCTTCGGCGCGTCTCGTCACCGGCTTGAGGTTCGAGGGCCGAAAGGAACGCAGCGATATTCGCGAGGCGTTGACCAAGTAGCGGCGCTCCTGGTGGGCATCTTCCGAAAGGGCGGGCACGAGACCCGCCCCTACGGTTAAACAACTCGCGAATCCGCCCCGCGCGAGTTCGGTCAATCGGGCGTTCCTGACCGCGTAGGGGAGCCCCTTGCGGGCGCCCTTGGTCCGTTACGGTTTCATCCGTTTCGAACGGGAAGACGGCGACTTACGAACCGGCGGACGTCCGGAGGGCGCCGGAACGGCCACCGCCGCGGTAGAGCGGGGCCTGCTTCGGGCGGTGCGCACTTTTTCAGCGATGGCCGGACGTTCCATGCGCTTCAGCACATCGACGAGGGCGAGGTTGATCTGGCGGCGGTCCATGTCGACCTTGATCACCTGCACGTCCACCCGGTCGCCCAGCCGGTAGGTGCGCTTCGTGCGCTCCCCGCGAAGGGCGTGGGCCGTATCGGCGAACACGTAGTAGTCATCCGACATCGTGGTGATGTGGACCAGTCCCTCGACGAAGACATCCGTGAGCTGGACGAAGAGGCCAAACGGAGTGACGCTTGAGATCACACCGGGAAGGACCTCGCCTACCCGGCTCGACATGAATCGCGCCTTTTTCCACTCGATGAGGTCTCGCTCGGCATCCGCGGCTTTGCGCTCGGTCTCGCCAAGGTGCGCCGCCATATCCTCGAGCGGCCAGCTCACCTGGGCCGGATCCTGGCCATGCCGCATCGCCCGCAGCGCGCGGTGCGCCACCAGGTCGGGATAGCGTCTGATGGGACTCGTGAAGTGAAGATAGTTTTCACTGGCGAGGCCGAAGTGGCCGAGATTCTCGGAGGCATAGCGGGCAAGACGCTGAGTGCGCAGCATCAGATAGGTGAGGAGCTTCTCCTCCGGGCGGCCTTCGACCTGGCGCAGGATCCGCTGGAAATCCCTGCCTTGAGGATGCTCGAGATCGGCGGTCACGGTGTAGCCGAAGGTGCGCACCAGTTCGAGGTACTCCTCCAGCCGGTCCGGGTCGGGCGACTCGTGAATGCGATACAAGGTGGCCACGTTCTTCGCCCACAGGGCCTTCGCCACCGCTTCGTTCGCGAGGAGCATGAACTCTTCGATCATGCGCATGGAGAAAAGACGCGGATTCGAGGAGATGCTCTCGACCACGCCCAACGGGCTCAACTGAAGTTCGGGTTCAGGAAGATCGAAATCGAGCGAGCCGCGGTCCTTGCGCGCCTGATTCAGCACTCGGGCCAGTTCGGCCGACAACTCGACCGTCTCGACCGCCTGGGGGAACCGGCCCCGCGCATCGGCATCGCCGTCCAGGATGGCCTGGGCGTCTTTGTAGGCGAGTTTCCCGGCCGATTTGATGACTCCGTCGTGGAACTGGGCGTCAACCACTCGTCCCTGATGGTCGATCTCCATCACCGCGGTCTGGGTCAGACGATCTTCACCCTCGACCAGGCTGCAGATCCGGCTCGACAACGCATGCGGCAGCATGGGGACCACGAACCCCGGGAAGTACACCGAGTTGCCGCGCTCGTAGGCGCAGGCATCGAGGGCGGAACCCTCGCGGACATAGTGGGCGACATCGGCGATGTGAACCGCGAGGACATAGTTGCCGTTCGAGTGGCGGGCGACGCTGATCGCGTCATCGTGGTCCTTCGCGGTCTCGGGATCGATGGTGATCGTGGTCCAGGGACGGAAGTCGGACCGCTTCGCGATCTCGCTCTCCGGCACCGAGGTGGCCGCGGCTTCGGTCTCGGCCACCACCGTCGCGGGAAACTCCGCGCTCAGTTGGTACTGCGCCAGGATGACCCGCAAGTCGACGCCCGGATCCTCCATCCGGCCCAGGCGCTCAACCACCTCACCGGCGGCGGGACGGCTGGCGGTGGCGGTGCGCGTGATCTTCAGAACCACCATGTCGCCGGATTCGACCTTGTGGGAATCGGCGGCCGAGAGGGCCTGGACATTCTGAAAGAGCCGGCGGTCGAAGGGCACCACATGAGCATGGCCGCGCAAGACTTCGTAGCGACCCACCACACGTTTCACCGCGTGCTCGACCACTTTCACCACTTCGCCCGAAAAGCCCTTGTCGGTCTTCCCGGTGACCCGTGCCATGACCGTGTCCCCGTGGGAGGCGCCGTGGAGAAGATCGAGGTCCACCTTCAACGTCGGATTCGGCGGACCCTCATGGGGTGGACCATCGACAGGAGTGGGAATGGGGTTGACGAAGGCAAACCCCGCGGGATGGCCAACGACTCGGCCAAGAAACGCATCGGAACGAACGGTTTTTTTCATTGAACTTTTTTCTTGAATTTCAAATAAGGCGGCTCAGTGTGAAACCTGGACCCCTGGAAGATCGAGAGGACAGGCGAAGGGACAGGGCCCACATCAGCGAGGTCCCGGGAACGGAGGCCCCTCGGGGTAAGCACGCCAGCATGCGCGCCTGCGCCCCAACTGAACGCCATCCAATATGCCGGAGGTGGGGGTCGAACCCACACTCGCCGGAGCGAACACGGCCCTGAACCGTGCGCGTCTGCCAATTCCGCCACTCCGGCACGCTGGACGAGAAGGACACGGAGGTTAACAGAGTTTGCCGTTTGGGTGGATGTCGTTTTCAAGCTCCACGAGCCACGAGAACCCGCACAACGGTTTCATCGGCGCTGAGGCCGGCCGAACGGGCGAGAAGCGCTACCTTCGGGGGCAGCGGCAGTCGAAGCCTTTTCTCCATCACGGCGCAGGTGGCCTTCGGAAACTTCGCAACCCACGGGTCCCACCAAGGAGCCACGCGCTTCGATACCGGCTCGATGACCAGCAATCGAGCACCCTTCCCCGCCCAGTGAAGCAGCCGGAGCGCGATCGCCTCGCGCCTTTCGTCGTCGAGTTCGTTGAGGGTCCAGCCGATGACGATTCCCTCGGGGCGTCTCACCGCTTCGAGGGTCTCCGTGATCGAACGCGATGTCTCAGCCTTCAACCGAAGCGTCTGGTAGGTCCACCGCGCCTCGTGCAGCGCGAATGATGAGCGGTCGGCGCCGATCACGGTGGTGGCACTCTCGCTGCCGAGGGCCCACGCGGCGCCACAGACTCCGGTGCCGCAGCCCAGATCGACCAGCGTGGGCCGGCCACCGCCGGAAAAACCAAGATCGAGTTCGCGAACCAGCGCCTCGGTGGCAAGAAAGTGAGTCGTCCCGTAGTACAGAGCGAAAGCCGCCCTCTTACCCCGCCCGTCGAGAGCCCGCGCCAGACCGCCCTCTTCCCTCTTCTCCACATAGCCCGAAGAGAGAGCGCGCAAGGCCCGCGTCACTTCGCTGAACTTGAGGTCCTTGAAGTGCCGGTCCTGAATGGCCTGAAGATAACGAGGGACCCGGTCGATCTTCGCCGGGGCGGTCACAGGCCGGCCTTGACGAAAACTCCGGGGAGCCCAAGCACGTAGCGCGGACCCATGAGTTGTGAAGGCGTCAAGTAGCCTGGCTTCGGGGGCACGGCGGGCGTGTCAAGGATGTGTTCGACAATCCCGAGGGCCGCGGTCACCGTGAGGTCATAGCCATTCGGAGTTTCGATTTCGATGGTGGCCTTGCGACCGGAAGGCCCTTCCGCCTCACCCCAGATGTAGCAGTTGGTCCTCGACCGGCGTTCGGCCGAAGGCGGCTGCACCGACGCGATCATCCGGGCTTCGATAAAACGGAACACCGGGCCGAAACGAAGCAGCGGCCGCAGCCAGTTGAAACGCCGCGCGTTCGCAATGGTGGCCGGGGAGGTGGCCATATAGACCTCGATATCGGGGATACCGGTGGTGATCCCGGCCGTGAACACGTCTCCCCAGGGAATCGTCATGGCGAGCCGGGGCGTCCCGTTTCGAAGGAAGGTCCGGGTCTTGAAGGCGAGTGGAACCTCGGTCAGTTTCCCCTGGCGGCGCACCCGGCCTCCGCGGGCTAATCCGGCGACGCTGGTCTTCGCGGTACCAAGGCTTGGCCCCCCGGTGGCTTCGAAGGCGAGGACCAGCGACGTGGCGCCTGGGACCGCTTCTTTCAGCATCGCCGCCACCGAATCGGTCGGTACTACATCGAACCCCACCCCGGGAATCACGCTGATCCCTCGCTGAATCGCCTCCGCCGACCGGTCGAAACAGGCGGAGAACACGTCGATCTCGCCGGTGATATCGAGGTAGTGGGCGCGCTCGGCCAGACAGGCGTCGAGCATCGGGCGCGAGGTCTGCGAAAAAGGCCCCGCGCAATGGAGAACCAGCCGACAGCCCGCGATCGCCGCTCGCAGGGATTCCGAATGCCCCAGGTCACAAGGTGCGGCCGGCAGGCGCAGGCGAGAGGCCAGAGCCTCAACCGCCTCCCGGTTTCTCCCCGACAGAATCGGACGATGACCCCGCCGGACCGCCTCTTCTGCAATCAGGGCCCCCGTGTAGCCGTTGGCCCCGTAGATCATCCAGTTCTGGTTCGGGCGGGGGTCGGCGGAGGCCATGGGGGGCGGGTGAGCGTAACAGACCGGAGGAAGGACCCTCCCTATC
>CAZFQH010000344.1:0-1332 GCA_964520805.1 uncultured Acidobacteriota bacterium
CGCTCCCACGGCCTTGACCAGGGCGTCGCGCGGGCCCGGCGGGTCTATGTGCGCGATTCTCCACAGAGCCACCGAAAAAGTGCCCACCACCAGCACCGCCGCGAGGGGCAAGAGAGTTAAGAAAGGCGAACGCCTCGGTTTGTTGGCGCGCGCACCGATGGCAACGCCTCGATCAGAACCTGGGGTGGGCGCGGGCGCGGGAAAGGCTTCGGCTTTCCCCTGACTGGAGGCCTCGGCGGTTTCCGCCCGAGCCGCCACAAACTCCCTGACCACGAAATAGCAGTCGTCGCAGCGAGAGATGTGCTCTTCCAGGGAGGCGGCCACAACGGCATCGAGCCTCCCGTCCAGGTATTCGGCGATTGTATTGATGTCGGCGCAGATCATTTCTTCACGTTCTTGTCTCTGAAAGAGACGGACGCGCAGGCCGGCTTTCCGGAGCGATAGGTGGCAGGCGGAGGTGACACTGGCCACGTTCAATCATCCGCACCAGATCCGGCCAGCCCAAGCCGTTCTCTTCCAGTGACTTCCGGAATGCGCCGAGAATTTCCTCCAACCGCCTGTACAGTCGCTTCTGCTCGAGGTGAAGCGCGCGGGCAACATCCGCTACCGACTGGTTGTCTTCGAAACGAAGGCGAAGAACCAGCCTATCCTGCGGCGACAGACGCTCCAGGGCGACCTCGATGAGCGACTGGGCCCGCTCGCTGATGCGCCTCCCTTCGATCTGGATCTCTGGGTTCTCCAGTTCACCCGCGGGGACCTGGTCGAGTTCCTCAGCTTCCCCCACAATCGAGCGTCGGGTGGTGCGATAGGGCAGGGCCTGGGCGATCTCGGTCAGCACTTCGCGGTCTTCGGCGCACGCGAAGTTTGTCCTGAGGGTTTCGACGGCTTGTTCGAAGGTCAAGCCATCGCGATAAAGAAGACGTTCCATGCGCTCCGCCAGCGGACCCCGTCGCAGAGCTTCCGCCGAGGACCTCCACTTCCCCCAGGCCTTGCGACGGAAATCCAGGAATCGTCTTTGAATCACCGTGGAGAGGTAGGTGGGAAGCGAACTTCGGCCCTGGTACGAACCGAGGGCCGCGTAGTCGTTCTCAATGAGAGCGACGTTGACCTCGCTACAGAAGTCCTCGGCGTCGGCGGGGCTCAGACGGTTTCTTCGGGCGACGAAACGGGTGATGCGCTCGATGTCGGGCAGTGCAGAGACAAACAGACTCTCGAGCGCGGCGCGGGGCGCATTCGCTGTCGAGACGGTCTGGTCCATCACGTTCGATCGCTTCCTTCCTCAGGGTGCGGACTACAGGCCTCAGGGTGCGTACCTACAGGCCTCAGGTGCGT
>CAZFQH010000344.1:1432-4938 GCA_964520805.1 uncultured Acidobacteriota bacterium
CCTCAGGGTGCGGACTACAGGCCTCAGGGTGCGTACCTACAGGCCTCAGGTGCGTCCTACGGGATGCGCCGCATGGCCAGGATTTCGCAAGGTCGGCGACGAAGTGCGCGGATTGTATAGCCCGCTGTCGCTGCCGCAGCGCACGTCGTCAAAATGCGCATTCAATCCGCCGAACCCGGTTCCGCCCGGAGCATGCCGTGACGCAGCATGTCCGCGATCTCTTTGAGGACATCGTCGGAGTTTTTCCCGAAGTGGTTCTTCACTCCGAAAACGATCTCGACCGCGTAATAGTGCAGGAGGAACCGGCTCGCCAGCATGATCGCGGAAACTGGTGAGACCCCGGGGCGGAGCTTCTCCTGAATCGCGTTCTCTCGCGGCTGCGCGCCCATGAATCGCTCGAAACGGTCGGCCATCTCTTCGTAGTACCGACGAATGTGTCTACCCTCGAACTCCACCACATCCACGTAGATGAGGGCCACGTACGGCTTGTACTTGCGCACGCTTTCCCTCGACCCCCGGCCGAGCGCCTCGAGATCGTTCGGGAAAGCGCCGGCGGCGAGGGCCTGGTTGAAAGGATTGTCCGGCGAAGCAAGAATCGCGAAATAGCGCTCGAGCAGGGCCCGGAAAATCGACTCCTTGTCCGGAAACAGGTGATAGACGTTCCCCGTCGAAAGGCCGGCGGCCTGGGCGATTTCACGGATATTCGTGCCGCGATACCCCTGCTTCGAGAAAAGACGAAGAGCCTTGTCGAGGATCTGTTTTCGACTACGGTCCGACCGGTCCTGCTGAAGCATGCCCGATTATCGCAAGACCGCGCCTCGTCCTGCCCATCGAGGATCAAAGCCGATGGTGGCGGTAAGCCTCGACGAGCCGGGTCAGCAGGGCGATATCTTCACGCATCCGCGCCCCTTCCTCGGTGTCTTCGATGCGCCGCGGCTCGTCGAACTCGCGGAGAGTGGCAATCGTCGGAATGATGTCGACCCCGTCGCGAACCGCCGCTTCAACCGATTCGAAATGATGGTGGCGGGCCAGAAAGGTCCGGCCCGACTCGAGCACCAGCGTATACCCGTGGTCGCCGTAGGCCGGCGAGAATGCACCGTCAATGGTGATGGCGTTGCCTCCGCGTTTGACCGGGGACTCCCCCGCCGCGATCTTCACCGGCACATGGCCGTTCACGATCATCCCCGCGCGCGAGCAGCCGAATTCCTCCAGCACGCGTTCACAAAACGCCGCGTCGTGGATCAAGGTGAAGTAGGGATTCTTCGTCTCGTGATGGGCGGAAACGTCGGCGATGAGGTCCCGTTCGAGCGTGGTGATCCGGTCCTTCCCGAACATCGGGGACAGGGGACCGTTCCACAAGTACCAGAGGAAGTCGAGATCCTCCGGGGCACGTTCCTTGAGTGCCCGGCTCACCACATCGTCGATGGCGTCGAAAAGAGCCCGGCCACTGCGTGGCTCGCCGTCGACCACGAGGGAAAGAAACTGCCCGGCCTCATCCACAGGGACACAGCCATGGAAGATCAGGTGATCGTCGCGGCGGGCCCAGGACGACCCCTTCGCCACCAGAAAGCGCGCGTGCTCCCAGAGAAGGGGGCTGCTAAAGAACGAAGTGCGCAGGCGATCGAGACACTGGCGCTCGTCCTCGGACAGGGCTTCGGGATCGGCGGGGTCGATGGTCGGGAAGGAGCGGTCGAGAAGGTCGTGAACGCGGCCATCGACCACGATGGTTCCCCGGTTGAGGTCGATCGTGCGCAGAAGTCGCCGGTGGTTGAGCCCCCACTCTGGATGCCGTGCGATCAACTGGCCTTCGAGCTTGAATTGGATCACCGCCGCCGCTTTCTGCATGCGGGCCACGACGAGGGTCTCGCGGAGGCCGGTGCCGTGGGGCCGATAGCAGTCGGCCGGATCCTCGGCGTAAACGGTTCGGACCAGCCGCTCGAGCGGCTGCATCGTGAGCCCATACCCCTCTTCCAGCTGAGACAGGCGCCGATAGCGAGCGGAGATTCTGAGAACGTGAGCGATCAGAGCCTCGCTGCCCAGGGCGGCGCCGAGCCAGGCGACGTCGTGATTGCCCCAGGTAAAGGTCACCCGCGGCTGCTGCCGGAGGTACTCGATCACTCGATCCCCACGCGGGCCGCGGTCGAAGCAATCGCCCGCCACCACGATCTCGCTCACCGCCAGATTGCGGACGACCCGCACCACCATGCGGATGAAGGTGGCTTCGCGGCCCTGGCCGAGGAGGGGATCGACGATGGCCGCCACATACGCGGGGCCACGCGCCGAAAACGACTCATGCAACATCTCCCGCAGGATCTCGCGATGATCGTTGGGCAGGACTTCTTCCACCCGCTGAATGCTGGTCCGGCTGGCCAATGTGCGCACCACGGCCAGAAGGTCGACGAGCAGCCGCAGGACCAGGGCGCGCCGATCCGAAAGGGACAGGGTCGGGAGACTCCGCTGGAGCGCCTCCGCGGGATAGAAGAGAAGCGACAGCAATTCTTCGCGATCGGCCTTCGGTCGCGCCGAGAAAAGCCGGTCGACCAGGGGACGCAGGGTCCCCGAGGCGTTGTTGATGACATGTCGGAGCTTGACGTCCTCGCCATGAACATCACTCAGGATGTGGACTGAGCCCTTGGGCAGGGTGAGTTCGGCGGTGAGGCGAGCGATCTCCGCGGTGGCCGCATCCCCATCCTTGAACCGGCGCGACAGGACGCGCAGCACCGCGAGTTCAGTCTCGTTGAATGTGGATCCTGGAAACGCCATGGGGGCGTCGGAACTTAGCACGTGGAAATCAACGCGGGCACGGCTTTTCTACCTGCGATTTGTCAAAGGCTGGCGGTGCGACTAGCGTTCACGCCCAGCGCCCAAAGTTGCGGGCGGCGCGGCCTTCCCCGGAGATACAGATGACGACGACCCCCAAAGACTTCGACCAGCTCGCAGTGAACACCATCCGCACCCTCTCGATGGACGCGGTGCAGCAGGCGAATTCCGGCCATCCGGGCACACCCATGGCCATGGCCCCGGTCGCCTACACGCTCTGGCAACGCCATCTCCGGTTCGATCCCAACGACCCGATCTGGCCCGATCGAGACCGTTTCGTCCTGTCGATGGGCCACGCCTCGATGCTGCTCTATTCGCTGCTCCACCTCGCTTCGGTGAAGGCGGTCAACCCCAAGTACGAAACGCTCGGCGAACTCTCGGTGCCGCTCGACGACATCAAGAGATTCCGGCAGCTCGACAGCCGCTGTCCCGGCCACCCCGAATACCGCTGGACCTCCGGCATCGAAACCACCACCGGTCCGCTCGGCCAGGGTGTCGCAACAAGTGTCGGCATGGCCATCGCTTCCAAGTGGCTCGCCTCTCGCTACAACCAGCCGGGCTTCCTGATGTTCACCCACAGGGTTTACGCGCTGGCCGGAGACGGCTGCCTGATGGAAGGCCTCTTGCACGAAGCGGCCTCCCTCGCCGGCCATCTTCAGCTCGACAACCTCTGCTGGATTTACGCC
>CAZFQH010000345.1:0-4925 GCA_964520805.1 uncultured Acidobacteriota bacterium
CTGCAAGACTCTGCCATCGCCGAGTTGAACCGCCTGCGTGCCGCTCCCGCCGGATCGCCGGTCGACCTCGGGGTAAAACTCGCGGACCTCGTGGGTCGGGTCATCGCCGTCCCGCCCGTAGCCGAGCTGCTCGAGCGCGCTCATGGCGACAGCCCGGAAGTACGTGCGGCCGCCACCATGATCGAGCGAGGGAGTCTCGCGGTCGATCTGGCGAGGCGGAACCTGAAGCCCGACTTCGTGGTGTCGAGCGGTTACGCCTTCCGGGGATCCCTCCCCGATCGATGGACCGTGGATTTTGGCGTCATCCTTCCCGCGTATCGGAAGAACAAGCAACAGCTGGCCATCGTCGAGGCGGAAGCCCTTCTGCGACAAGTGCGGGCCGAACACGACGCGGCGGGCCTGCGGACCCGGGCCGCGGTGGAACGCGCCCATGCCGACTTCAAGGCCGCGGTGCGCGAGGCGCATACCATCGAGCGCGAGGTTCTGGTGATTGGCGGTCTGGCCGTGGAGTCGGCCCTCGCCGGGTTCCGGTCTGGCCAGACTCCCTTCATCTCCGTGCTCGAGGCCCACAACGCGCTCTATCGCGACCGGTGGCAGCACGCGGAGCTTCTCTTCCACATCCTCTGGCATTCGTCACTCCTCGATGCGTTCGGCATGGAAAGGCAGCCGTCATGAAAAAGCTTGGTCTCGTTGTTCTTGCGTTCCTGCTCGTGGGTGCCGGGTACTTCGCGGGCGCGCGGCGCGGCGCCTTGACGCCGATGGCTCCGGGCGAGGGTGAGGGGGCTTCCGCGGTCAAGGCCGAGCGGAAGATCGCCTTCTACCGATCGCCCATGGATCCGAGCATCCACGCGGACCGCCCCACCCAGGACTACATGGGCATGGACTTCATCCCCGTCTACGAGGACGAAGTGGAAGCTCCGACCTCCGCGGTGCCGGGCCGGGCCGCGGTGATGATCTCCGCCGATCGCCGGCAACTGCTGGGGGTGCAGAGCGAGACCCTCACCCGCGGTCCGCTCAGCCGTTCGATCCGCACGGTGGGCCGGATCATGCCCGACGAACGGCTGCTCCATCACATCCACACCCGGTACGACGGCTTCATCGAGCACGTGTACGTCGATTTCATCGGCAAGTTCGTGAAGAAGGGTGACCGGCTCCTCTCCATCTACAGCCCTGAACTTTTCGCCACCCAGGCGGAATATCTGCTGGCCGTGAAAGGAGCGCGTGAACTGGGGGAAAACGGGGGAGCCTCGGCCCAGCGGGGAACGGCTCTGGTGGAGGCGGTCCGGCAGCGTCTCCTCCTCTGGAATGTGCGCCCCGAACAGATCGAGGCCCTTGAGCGGAGCGGGGTGCCGAAGCGCGAAATCGATCTCTACTCCGAGGTCAGCGGGGTGGTGGTGGCCCGCTTCGCCCAGCACGGCATGCGGGTGACCCCGGCCGATTCGCTCTTCGACATCGTCGACCTGAGCCGGGTGTGGGTGATGGCCGATGTGTACGAGGCCGACCTGGCCGCGATCCGTCTCGGCAGGTTCGCCACCATCGAGACGCCGTCGGCCCCTGGCCTGAAACTGCGCGGCCAGGTCACCTTCATCTCGCCCACGCTCGAGGCGGCCACGCGGACCACCAAGGTGCGCATTGAGCTAAAGAACCCCGGTGGTCTGCTGAAGCCCGAGATGTTCGCGGACGTCACGCTCGACACCGATCTGGGGACGGTGTTGTTCGTGCCGGAAAACGCCATCATCGACGCGGGTGCGCGCAAGCTTGCCTTTGTCGATCTGGGCGAAGGCCGTTACGAACCGCGCGAGGTGACGCTGGGCGGTCGGGCCGAACGGGGCTTCGTGGTGCTCTCCGGCCTCGAAGAAGGCGAGAAGGTGGTGGTGGCGGCGAATTTCCTCATCGATTCGGAGTCGAGCCTGCGCGCCGCCGTCCAATCGATGAAGTCGCCCTCTAAAGACTCCGGCGCCTCTCCGGCCCCGTCGGCCGATCCGCACGCGAAGCACTGACGGACGGAGTTACCCAAATGATCAGGTCCATCATCCGCTTCAGCGCCCACAACCGCATCCTCGTCCTGCTCGCGGTGGCCGTGGCCACCGCCTACGGTGTCTACACCCTTCAGCACATCCCGATAGACGCGATTCCCGACCTGTCCGACACCCAGGTCATCGTTTACTCGCGCTGGGATCGCAGCCCGGACATCATGGAGGACCAGGTCACGTACCCCATCGTGGCCGCACTCCTCGGCGCGCCGAACGTGAAAGTCATCCGCGGCTTTTCCGACTTCGGCTTCTCCTACGTGTACGTCATCTTCGAGGACGGGACGGACATCTATTGGGCGCGCAGCCGCGTGTCCGAGTACCTGGCCAAGATCCAGCCCCAGCTTCCCGAAGGAGTGAGGACGGAGCTTGGGCCCGATGCCACCGGGGTTGGATGGGTCTTCCAGTACGCGCTGGTTGACGACACGCGAACCCATTCGCTCGTCGAGCTGCGCTCGTTCCAGGACTGGAACTTGCGCTACCGCCTGCAGTCAGTGCCCGGCGTCGCCGAGGTCGCGTCGATCGGCGGCTTCGTTCAGCAGTACCAGGTGACCGTGGATCCCAACCGGCTCAAGGCCCAGGGTCTGTCAGGGTCAGACGTCAGCGAGGCGGTGCGCAAGGGCAACTCGGAAGTGGGGGGGCGGCTGCTGGAGTTCTCTGGTCGCGAATACATGGTGCGCGGCCGCGGTTATGTCCGCTCGGTCGAGGACATCGAGAAGATCGTCCTCAAGACCAACGACCTCGGCACCCCGGTTCTGGTGCGTGACGTAGGTTCAGTAGCACTCGGCCCGGAGATCCGCCGCGGTGTGGCGGATCTCAACGGCGAGGGGGACGCGGTGGGCGGCATTGTGGTGATGCGCCATGGCGAGAACGCGCGTGAAGTGATCCGTCTGGTTCAAAAGCGCCTGGACGAGATCAAACCGTCGCTGCCGAAAGGCGTGCGCGTGGTCACCACCTACGACCGCTCAGAGCTGATCGACGCTTCCATCGCCAACCTCAAACACGAACTGCTGCTCGAGATTGCCATTGTCAGCCTGGTGATTCTGGTCTTCCTCTGGCACATCCCGTCGGCCATCGTCCCCATCATCACCATTCCGGTGTCGGTGCTGCTCGCCTTCATCCCCATGTCGCTCATGGGGATTTCCTCGAACATCATGTCCCTCGCCGGCATCGCCATCTCGATTGGCGTGCTGGTGGATGGGGCGATCGTCGAGGTCGAGAACGCCTATCGAAAGCTGGAACGCTGGGAACACGGGGGGCGCAAGGGCGACTTCCACGCCATTCGTCTCGAGGCCCTGCTCGAAGTGGGACCGTCGGTCTTCTTCTCCCTGCTCGTGATCGCGGTGGCCTTCCTGCCCGTCTTCACCCTGGTCGATCAGGAAGGCCGGCTCTTCACCCCGCTCGCCTGGACGAAGAACCTGACCCTCTTCATCGCCGCCCTGCTCGCCATCACTCTCGACCCCGCGCTGCGCATGCTGTTCACGCGCATGGATTTCGTTTCCTTTCGGCCGCGATGGCTCACCTGGATGTTCAACCAGGCCACGGTCGGCCGGTATCACCCCGAGGAGAAACATCCAATCAGCCGGGCCCTGTTCGCGATTTACGAGCCGGCGTGCCGCTTCGTTCTGCGCTTCCCGAAAGCCACGATCGCCGCGTCCATCCTGATCGTCATCAGCACCATCCCGGTGTACCTGAAGCTGGGCCACGAGTTCATGCCCCCGCTGAACGAAGGCACGATGCTCTACATGCCGACCACCCTGCCCGGCATCTCGGTGACCGAAGCGCACCGGCTGCTTCAGGTGCAAGGCCGGATCCTGAAGTCGATCCCCGAGGTGAAGACGGTCTTCGGCAAGGCGGGGCGCGCCGACACCTCCACCGACCCCGCACCCCTGTCGATGATGGAAACCACCATCATCCTGAAGCCGCCTTCGGAGTGGAGGTCTATGGATCGCTGGTATTCATCGTGGGCCCCCGAGTGGCTCAAGTCGAGCGTGCTGCGCCGGATCACTCCGGACCGTCTTAGCTGGGAGGAACTGGTGGCGGAGATGGACCAGGCTCTGCAGATGCCCGGCGTCACCAATGCCTGGACCATGCCCATCAAGGCCCGGATCGACATGTTGTCCACCGGCGTGCGCACTCCGGTGGGGGTCAAGATCTTCGGCGACGACCTCAAGGAGATCGAGACCATAGGCCTCGAACTGGAGAAGATCCTCCGCGACGTCCCGGGTGTCCGGAGCGTGTTCGCCGAGCGCGCGGCCGCCGGCTACTTTGTCGACTTCGATCTCAATCGCGAGGAACTGGCGCGCCGGGGCCTCAGTGTGGCCGCGGCCCAAGAAGTGATCATGACCGCCATCGGCGGTGAGAACGTCACCACCACGGTCGAAGGCCGGGCCCGCTTCCCCGTGAACGTCCGCTATCCGCGCGAACTACGCGACGACATCGAGACTCTGGGCCGGGTCCTCATCACGACACCGTCCGGCGCGCAGGTGCCGTTGTCGCAGATCGCCACCATCCGCAAGACCGAAGGTCCCTCGATGATCCGCAACGAGAACGGACTGCTCGCGGGCTACGTGTATGTGGACACTGCGGAGTCGGACATCGGCGGTTTCGTCGAGCGGGCCAAGGCGGCGGTGAGCCAGGTGGCATTGAAGCCCGGTTACTCGCTCGAGTGGAGCGGTCAGTACGAGAACATGCTGAGAGTTCGCGAGCGCCTGAAGATCGTGGTGCCCATCACCATCTTCACCATCTTCTTCCTTTTGTACCTGAACACCGGTTCCGGCGTGAAGGCCGGCATCGTCATGCTGGCCGTGCCCTTCTCGGTGGTGGGTGCGGTGTGGCTCATGTACCTGCTCGACTACAACGTGTCGATCGCGGCCTGGGTGGGCATGATCGCGC
>CAZFQH010000346.1:0-2125 GCA_964520805.1 uncultured Acidobacteriota bacterium
GCCGCATTGCCGGTCCTTCGGATGCGGTGGCGGTGGTGAAGGACCTGCAGATCGAGGAGGGCGACACGGTGCGGCGCGGCCAGACCCTTGCGGTCATGGATATGTTCGATGTGCGGGACGCCGCAGTGCAGAAAATCAAGGCCGAGATGGTTTCGCAGGAAGCCGCGGTGGCCCGCCAGAAGGCCGAAGCGGAGAACTCGCGGCAGGAACTGGAGCGCGCCCGGCAGCTCGCGACGGAGGGCGTGGGCTCGGTCTCCGACGCCGACCGGTGGGAGAACACGCGCAGCGCGGCGCTCGCCGCCCTGCTCGAGGCCACCACCCGCATGGAGTCGATGCGGGCGTCCCTGCGGGCGGCCGAAGCGGACCGCGACCGCGCGGTGGTTCGCTCGCCCCTCTTCGGTCGCGTGCTCCGCGTGCACGCGCGGGCGGGCGAACGCGTGGGACCGGAGGGCATCGCGGAAGTCGGGGAAACCGGGGCCATGTATGCGGTGGCCGAGGTCTACGAGACCGACATCCCGCGGGTGTCGAAGGGACAGCGCGCGACCATCACTTCTCCCGCCCTCGGCCAACCGCTCACCGGCGTGGTCGAGCGCATCGGGCTCAAGGTGGGACGGTTGAGTGCGGTGGGTGCTGACCCCGCGGCCCGCAATGATGCGCGCGCGGTCGAGGTGAAGATCAAGCTTGACGACTCGAAGGCGGCGGCCGCCCTCGTTGACCTCGAGGTCGACATCGTGATTTCCACCCGCGCCCGATGAGGTCGCCCTCGCGCCTCGCCTGGCGGCAGCTCAGCCGCGACCGTACTCGATTTGCCATCGCCCTTTCCGGGGTGGCCTTCGCGGTGGTGTTGATGCTGATGCAGCTCGGGTTCCGCGGCGCATTGCTGCGCAGTTCCACCCGCTTCCACCTGAAGCTCGAGGCCGATCTCGTCCTCCTCTCGCCGCAATCCGCCTATCTCGTGCGCATGGACTCCTTCCCTCGTCGCCGCCTCGATCAGGCGCGCGGAGCCGAGGGGGTGCTGGAGACGGCGCCCGTCTACACCACCCTCGGCCTGTGGAAGAACCCGCTCACCGGCCTGACCCGGACCATCCTGGTGGTGGGGGTGGATCCGGACCGGAAGACCCTGGCCATGCCCGATGTGACGAGCCAGCTCGACAAGCTTCGCCGGCCCGAGACCGCGCTCTTCGACCGACGCTCGCGCAAGGAGTATGGACCGGTGGCGGACTGGCTGGCCCGGGCCGCGCGAGTGGAGATCGAACTGAACGACCGGCGCACCTACGTGGCCGGCCTCTTCCAGATGGGCACGTCGTTCGGCATCGACGGCACGGTGGTGACCAGCGAGCGGACGTTCCTCAACCTGGTGAATCGCACCGAGGGCATGATCGAGATCGGCCTCATTCGGGTGAAGCCGGGGGCGAACGTAGCCGCCGTCCAGGAAGGTCTGCGCAAGGTGCTCGACCGCGACGTTCTGGTGCTCACCCGGGAGGAGTACGCCCGACGGGAGATGGACTACTGGAACACCGTCACGCCCATCGGCTACATCCTCGGCCTCGGCGTGCTGATCGGCTTCGGGGTGGGAGCGATCGTAGTTACCCAGATCCTCTTCGCCGACGTGAACGACCATCTCGCCGAGTACGCCACCCTCAAGGCCATGGGATACCCGAACCGATACCTCTACGGCGTGGTGCTCTACCAGGCTCTGCTGCTCGCCGGTCTCGCCTATCTCCCGGGCCTGCTGGTGGCGAAGTTCCTGTATGTGCGCGCGGAGGCCGCGACCCTGCTGCCCATGGATCTCTCCACCGATATCGGGGTCGGGGTCTTCGTGCTGACCCTGAGCATGTGCTGCGCCTCCGGCGTGTTGGCCCTGCGCAAACTGCATGGCGCTGATCCCGCGGAGATCTTCTGATGCCTCACGAATCCCTGATCGTCGCCTCGGGCCTCAACCACTATTACGGGTCGGGCGCTCTGCGCCGGCAGATCCTCTTCGGCATCGACCTCACCATCGAGGCGGGGGAGATCGTCATCATGACCGGGCCCTCGGGCTCGGGGAAGACCACGCTGCTCACCCTCATGGGCGCCTTGCGTTCGGCCCAGGAGGGGAGCCTGACCGTGCTCGGTCACGAGCTGC
>CAZFQH010000346.1:2135-3692 GCA_964520805.1 uncultured Acidobacteriota bacterium
CGCGTCGCTGCTCACCGTGCGGAGGTCGATCGGTTACATCTTCCAGGCTCACAACCTCATCGACTCGCTCACCTCGCTCGAGAACGTCGAGATGTCGCTCGACCTGCTCGACCTGACCGGGCGCGAGCGTCGGGCCCGGGCCATCGAGGCCATGAGTTCCGTCGGTCTTTCGGAGCGCCTGCACCATCATCCGAACGAGATGTCGGGCGGACAGAAGCAACGGGTGGCCATCGCCCGCGCCCTCGCCCCCAAGCCGCGGCTCATTCTGGCCGACGAGCCCACGGCCTCCCTCGACAAGCAGTCGGGGCGCGAGGTGGTCGACCTCATGAACAAGCTGGCCCGCGAGAACCAGACCTCGGTCCTGCTCGTCACCCACGACAACCGTATCCTCGACATCGCCGACCGCATCGTGAACCTCGAGGACGGAAAGCTCCAGTCGTTCGCGGCCGCCATCACCACCGATGCCCAGCGCATGCTCGACGCCCTCGCTCGCACCACCCGGCAGCAGGACCTCGCCGAGCGGGTGGCCGAACTTGAGATCGACGGCTTCGCCCGGTTCCTCGAACAGACCACGGGGGAGTTCCGTCATTTCCTCGAGGTGATGCAGCTCGCGAGTTCGGAAGCCTTCGAGTCGATGCTCGATCAGGTGATCGAGGCGTTCACCCTCAAGATCGGTCGCCTGCTGCGGGCCGAGCGGTCGACCCTGTTCGTGGTGGACAAGGCGAAGGAGGAATTGTGGTCGAAGATCGTCGAGCAGGCAGAGCCGATTTACGTGCCTCTCGGGAGGGGCATCGCGGGCACGGTGGCGAAGACCGGGGTGGGCATGAACGTGATCGACGCCTACCAGGAGCCGCTCTTCAACCGCGCCATCGACGATGCCACCGGCTACCGGACGAAGAGCATTCTCTGCATGCCCATGAAGAACAGCGCGGGCCAGGTATTCGCGGTGATGCAGCTTCTCAACAAGGACGGAGGGAGCCCGTTTGACGCCGATGACGAGAAGCGGTTCAAGGACTTCGCCGCCCGGCTCGGCGTGATCCTCGAGACCTGGACGGCGATGGCCCCCCGGTCGAGATAGACCGCGCGGCGGCGTTCCTACACCCTTGCAGGAGTGCGCGAACGGCGTCGTCTACCACACGCACGCCGTGCACTTGAGCCTGAACGAAAGCGGCGACCAGAACGAGCCGTCGCGCGTCGATCACCTGCCGCTCGGAGGTAGGGGCGACCCTTGTGGTCGCCCTTCGGAAAGCGCGCCGCGGTGAACGCCGAGTGTCCGGTCACGGTGGTGCCCCAGTGGGCGCCGAAGCGATGACCGTTGAAAATCACGCGCTCGACGACCAGGCCGAGGAGCGGAAAAGCGTTGCTGTAGGCCCATCGCTCGCCGGGAGGGAACGCCAGCGGACGCGCGGCGAGCAGAGCGACGAACTCGGCGTCGGTGTACTCCGGTCCCTACTCGGCGCTCGATCATCGAGGTAGATTTAGCCCTGCAGGCCTTCCTCGTAGAAGCGCGGCAGACGTCCGGCCTGCTGGTTCCGGGGCTGACCGGCATGGACGGGT
>CAZFQH010000346.1:3792-4902 GCA_964520805.1 uncultured Acidobacteriota bacterium
CGCGCTGATCGCGCTGACCGCGCTGACCGCGGTGGCTGCGGGCCGCGATGCGGCGGGCGTCGTTCCGGGACTCGGCACTCGCCTGCCCGGCTCCGCGCGTGAGCGTCTGGCCCGAAACGGTGTCTCAACGATCTGGCGGGCCAGGAGGATGGTGGTGGTCTCACGGTCGCTGTCGGTTGGAGTCAAGCTGTGACGAACGACAGTTGTAGACTCCGCCGCCTTTTCGGGAGACAGCTATGACATCACCCCTTACGATCTGGACGTTCGCGAAGCCGGAAGACCGCGCGCGGGGCAAACTCATGAATCGGGACGACACGCGTTTTGTGGTCGGCAGCACGGTGGAGGAGTTCGCTTCGGCACCGACGCCGGACGCCCTTCTGGTCTGTGGTTCCTTCCGCGAACTTCTCCAGACCCTGCTGCCGGGTCTCCCCGCGCTTCGTTGGGTCCACCTCCGCTCCGCCGGTATCGAAGGCCTCGCTTGTCCTGAGCTCATCCGGCCGGGCCTCGTCGTCACGAACGGGCGGGGGGTCTTCAGCCCCGCCCTCGCCGAATTCGCCATCGGTTCCCTGCTCTATTTCGCGAAGGACTTCCGCCGCCTGGTGCGTCAGCAGCAGGAAGGACGGTGGGAGACCTACGAGCCGCATATGCTCTCGGGTCGAAGTCTCGGCATCGTGGGTTTCGGTGACATCGGTCGCCAAGTCGCGTTGCGGGGGAAGGCTCTCGGGATGCGCATTCTTGCCTTGCGCCGGCGTACGAACCTTTCAGTCGACGATCCCCTCGTGGACGAAATGTTCTCCGTGGAAAAGCTGAAGGAACTCCTTTCCGCCGCGGACGATGTGGTTGTGGCGGCGCCGCTCACGGAGGCGACTCGCGGCTTGATCGGTCCCGGCGAACTCGCCGTCTTGAAACCGGGCTCCGTGCTCGTGAACGTAGGGCGGGGCCCGGTTGTTCAGGAGGAGGCGCTTGTCGAGTCGCTCCGCGCCCGGAGGATCCGCGGCGCCGCGCTCGATGTCTTTGAGAATGAACCTCTTCCGCCCGGCCACCCCTTCTTCGATCTGGACAATGTGCTTCTCTCCCCCCATTGCGCCGATCACGTTCCAGGGTGGCTCG
>CAZFQH010000347.1:0-4892 GCA_964520805.1 uncultured Acidobacteriota bacterium
GGGCGAGGCATGCCTCGCCCCTACCTCCTCCAATCCATAAATCGCCGCAATGTTGGGATGATTCAGCGACGCGAGGACCTGCGCCTCCCGCTTGAACCGCGCGACCCGTTCATGATCCTGAGCGAAGGCCGCAGGCAGCACCTTGATCGCGACCTCGCGATTGAGCTTCGTGTCGCGCGCGCGAAACACCTCGCCCATCCCGCCCGCACCGATGGCGGCGGTGATTTCGTAGGGCCCAATACGCGATCCAGGCGCCAGTGACATGGATGACCGTCTATGGGGTACGCGGCCACCGGACTAGACGAAAGGGTTGACGACCTCGAGGCCCTCGAATCGACGTCCGGTCTGGAGGTCTTCGCTCCACAGGCGCGAGCAGCCCGAGGTCAAAGCGGCGCGCACCACCAACGCGTCCCAGAACGACAATGTGTGCAGGCGCACGAGATCGATCGCACCCAGGATGTCGTCGACACTCAGAGGCACGACATCCAGGCGCGCGAAGATCTCGGTCTTGCGCCTCGCGACGATCGTGTCGACCCCGAGTTTCTTCGTCGCGGTCGAGAAATACTCCTGGAGAATCTGGGTGGAGACAACCCCATTGCGGTTCCGCCGGCACTCAGCGAAGAGGTCCAGAGCACGGCGCTTTTTCTCCGGTGAATCCCGATCGTCCGTGTAGACGAGAACGTTGGTATCCAGAAAGCTACGGCCTTTCATGGAGCTCCTCGCGGTTGAAGCGCCATCCACGAGACCTGCCCTCGGAGAGTTCCGAAAGCTCCTCCATCTCACGTAGATCGGTGTCGGCCGGGCGGCCGCCAGCGAGCTGATCCAGGAACTGGCGAACCGCCTGGTTCAGGGTCATGCCCATGCCTTCGGCTGCCTTTCGAGCGCGCTTGATGACCTTATCATCAATAGAAAGAGTGACATTCATGGCACACAGCTTACGTGGCCACGTATTCCGTGTCAACGAACTCGGACGTTGCGATGGCAACGACAGTCGGCAGAAGCACGTCGATGCCTACGCTCGGTCCGCCCGCCTGGTGGTCGTCAGGGCCTGACGCCCCGCCCGCCCAGCCGACGTCGCACTTCAGCCGTCCAGTTGAGGACGACAAGTACCCTCGACGTCGGATCCACCGGGGCGACGATCAGGATCGTGAAGCAGCGAACCAGAGTCAGGGCTCCTCCAAGCCCCGCCGGGCTCACCGCAACGTATAGTCGAAGACTCCATGGCGGTTTCCCCGGGCGCGCATTTCGGGCCATATGAGGTCGTGTCTGCGCTCGGCGCGGGCGGCATGGGCGAGGTGTTTCGTGCCCGTGACACCAGGCTCGACCGCATCGTCGCCATCAAGGTTCTCCCCGCTGCCTTCGCGCAGGACCGTGAGCGCCTGGCCCGTTTCGAGCGCGAGGCGAAACTCCTCGCCTCCCTCAATCACAGCAACATCGCGCACGTCTAAGGCTTCGAGGGCGCCACTCTTCCCGATGCGTCGACCGTGCACTTCCTCGCCATGGAGCTGGTCGAAGGCGAAGATCTCTCACAGCGCCTGACCCGCGGCGCTATTCCCCCGGATGAAGCTCTCGCCATCGCGAAACAGATCGCCGAAGCTCTCGAAGAGGCCCACGAGCACGGCATCATCCATCGCGATCTCAAACCCGCGAACATCAAGGTCACGCCCGACGGCAAGGTGAAGGTCCTCGACTTCGGCCTCGCCAAGGCCTTCGACAGCGACGCCACCACCACGAGCGGCTCGAGCCAGCTCTCTCATTCGCCCACCCTGTCGCGGCACATGACCGAAGCCGGAATGATCATGGGCACCGCGGCCTACATGAGTCCCGAGCAGGCGCGGGGCAAGACCGTCGACAAGCGGACTGACATCTGGGCTTTCGGCGTGGTGCTCTTCGAGATGCTGGCCGGCCAGAGACTCTTCCGCGGGGAGACGGTGAGCGACACTCTTGCCGCGGTGCTGCGCGAGGAGGTTCCCTGGGGCAATCTCCCCGAGGGCACGCCGCGCGGCGTCACCCGGCTTCTCAAGCAGTGCCTGGCCCGCGATCCGAAGCAACGCCTCCGCGACATCGGAGATGCCCGCATCGCCTGCGAAGCCGTTCTCCGCGGGCAGGGCGAGGAGATCGCCGCGAGTACGCCCCTGGCCGGCGCCGCGGGCGGGCGAGGGTCGTGGCGAAACCGGTCTCTGGCCATGCTGGCCCTTCTCGCAACCGGACTGGCGATTGGCTTCTTCGCGGGCCGCTCGGGGCGCGGCGCGCCGGGTCCCATCACCTTCGAGCGCCTGACCTTCCGTCCCGGGCACTTCACGAACGCGCGCTTCGCGCCCGATGGGCAGACCGTCTTCTACGCCGCGGCCTGGGACGGCCACCCGCGCGAGGTCTACCAGTCGCGCCCGCAGGCCGGCGAACTGTCGCTCGGTTTCGCTGGAGCGAACCTGCTCTCGGTTTCGCCGGCCGGAGAACTGGCGCTTCTTCTTCCCAGGCTGGGCAGCACTAACCCTTATCGCGAGCGGGGAACTCTGGCATTTGTTTCCGCGAGCGGAGGTACTCCCCGTGAGCTCGTCGATGGTGTCGCTTACGCCGACTGGTCGCCCGACGGCAGCGGAAAGGGCGCCCTGGTCCGGGAGTCCGGCGGTCTCCTCTCGCTCGAGTACCCTCTCGGCACCAGGCTCTACGAAACCGCGCGCATGACCTGGCTGCGCGTTTCGCCCGGAGGCGACCGGATCGCCGTGTTCGAGCAGGTCGGCGACGACTGGGCGGTGGTGGGGTTTGACGCCAGCGGGAAGCGGAGCGTGCTTTCGGCGGGCTGGGCGGACTGGTGGAACCTCGCCTGGGCCCCCAATGGACGGGAAGTGTGGTTCGGCGCGGCGAAGGCGGGCGCCGCAGCGGGCCTTTACGCCGTCGACCTGGAAGGCAATGTGCGCGAGCTGATGAACGCGCCGGGGACTCTGGAGATTCACGACATCGCGCCTGACGGCCGGGCTCTGGTGGCGCGCGTCTCCAATCGAAACCACGTGTTCGGCCATGGAGCGAGCGGGCCGGAGCGCAAGCTGTCGTGGCTCGAGTTCACGGACGTCGCCGACATCTCGCGCGATGGCCGCCTGGTGCTCCTGCGCGAGGCCTCGGAACGTCAGGCGGGACAGACCGCGGTATTTCTTCGCGACATGCAGGGCGCGGCCCCGGTGCGCCTCGGGTATGCGAGTGCCGAGCAGCTCTCCCGCGACGGCAAATGGGCGCTCGCGATTCAGGGCGCTTCGGTGATCGCGATGCCGGTGGGTTCGGGCCTTCAGATTTCGCGGGACACCGGCCTCGGCTCGGTCACGGCCGCCCGCTACCTCGATGACGGTCCGCGCGTGGCGATCGCCGGCCGCGGCAAAGAAGGGGGCCGCACCCGTTTGTACACGATGAGCCTCGCCGACTCGGCGCCGCCCCAGCCTGCCACCGAGGAATTTGACTACGCCGCTTCCAGCGACCGGCAGCCACTCGTCATATCGCCTGACGGGCGTGTCGCCCTGGTGAGCCTGGCCGACGGTGGAATGGCCTTGCTGCCCCTCGACGGGTCGAAGGCTCGCCCCGTGAAAGGCGTCCGGCTCGGCGAGGTGCCCATTCAGTGGACCCTCGATCCGAAGAAGGTCTACGTTCTCGACAAGAGTGCGATACCCGCCCGCATCTCGGCATTGAATATCGAGACCGGGCAGCGCACGCTGGTGCACACCATCACCCCGCGCGACTCGGCCGGGGTCTATGGCGTCGCGGACGCCGTGCTGACGCCGGACGGCTCCGCCTTCGCCTACAGCTATCAGCAGCTACTCTCAGACCTGTATCTCGTCCGCGGACTCCGCTGAAGGAGGTGTCTGGTGGTAGCTGCATACGGTCCCAGTCTTGACCCGGCGGACAGCGTCATCGCCCGATGTTTCTCTCGATCAAGGGCGAGAAGCGCGCCAGGGCGGCAAAGTCCCGATCACGGTGCAGGACTCCGAGCCCGTGCCGGATCGCGCACGCCGCGATGAGGCAGTCGACGCTGGATCTGACCGTCTGGCCCGCGCGTCGGGCGCTACGATACAGGGCGGCTCCTTCGTCGAAGCGATCGAGGGGCATGGGAGATTCCACGCAGGGCAAGGCGCGCATGGCCTCTCGGGCCATTCGGAAGGCGCCCTCGTCGCGAAAGCCCTGGAGGACCTCCTGCATGACCGGGAGGCAGGTCACCACTTCGTCAAGGCCGCCGATCGACCCCAGATCGAACGGATTTGTTTTTCGGAAGACCTCAATCCACGCCGACGTGTCAAGCAGCCACACGCGCGCCTCGTCGCCTGGGCTTCGGCCCGGAATCGCGGCGCATGGCGGCCAGGTTCCCCTCCCACAAGCCCGAGCCCGAGAGACTCAGGATCTTTCCCGCGCGGGCGCGGCGGACGAATTCAGACAAAGCGAGGTCGACAGTCTTGGAGTACGTCCGCTGGGCGGAGAGCCTCGTAGCCTCTTCGAGGAGTTTCTCGTCAAGCACAAGATTTGTACGTTTCATGTGCAAGAGGATACTCCCGACTTCTTCAGCATCCCGGCCGGGCGCGCGTCTTCGGCTCGGTGGCGCGTGGCGATGCCGGGCCGGAGAGCGACCTCGATGCCCTGATCGCGCTCGATCCGGGGAGGAAGTTCCGCGATCTCATGAACGGAAACCCACTTATACAGTCAGCCGCTCCAACGCGTGCACCGGTATCACCCAGACGTTCGCCTTGAGCGGATACGCATCCTTCACTGGCGCTACGACGAAAGCTCTCGCCGCCTTGATGTCCTCGAGGCCCGTCCAGAAGCCCTTTTCCACCTGTGGGGCAGCCGAATACTTGAACTCCACCGCCACCGGCCCCGCCTTGCCGGGTCGCTCCAGCACCAGGTCGATCTCGGCG
>CAZFQH010000348.1:0-4859 GCA_964520805.1 uncultured Acidobacteriota bacterium
GAAGTGTTCGATCTGAATCTGAACCGAGGCGATGGGCCCCATCCGTTCGATGGCCGGAGTGAACTGGAGGTCGCACCCATACTGGCTCTTGACCACACCCTCCCTCTGGAACTCCTGCCGGTTGTCCCAGCAGGCGAACTCGGATGGCAGCGCCTTGCTGCGGGCTCCACCGATCACGAGCGGCGGTTCCTTCGAACCCGCGGACAAGGACGTGCTCAAGGCCGCGAAGGTCTCTTTCTCGAACGCGTCGATCTGCCGGTTGGTTTCGGCCTGCAACGCCGCCTTCGTCACCTCGAGGGCGGGCCGGGCCAGAAGGTCGCGGAGAGCCTGAGTTGGCACGCCGAAGGACAGGGAATTCGAAAGCCACTGGATGGAGACGTTCGTTCCCACCACCTGATCACGCGAATTCAGGATGGGACCTCCGCTCATCCCGGAATTGAGAGGCATCGAAAGCAAGAGGCGCGGCACCACACCCTTGGTGGCGAAGCCGTTGGCGTTGCCCTCGATGAGACTCATGCCGAGGCCTTCCGGGTTTCCGAATGAAATGATGCGCTCGCCCGTCTCCGGCGGATCCGAGGCAAGGGCCAGGGGCTTGCCTTCAAGCCCTTCGGCGCGCACCAGGGCGATGTCATTCACCAGGTCGAACTGGACCAGGGAGACCGGAAACTCACCGCGGGCACTCTTCGCGCGAAGCTGGTTGTGGCCTGGGTCATCCACGTAGGAGGCGATGACGTGATAGTTGGTGGCGATCAGGCCGTCCGCCGATACGAGATACCCGCTGCCCAGGCTGCTCTTCGCCTCGCGGTTGCCCGAGTGGATCTCGATTGTGAAAAGACTTGGCTTGAGGCGGGCGTAGGCGGCTTCCGAACTAGCTTGAACCTGGGGCGTAACCACGGCGAACAGGACAAGGAGCAGGTTCATGGCCGCCGCGATGATAGCGAACCCCCAGCGGAAGTTACGTTCCGCCCGAGGTCTACCGCACGTTCGGGTTCCAGGGGCGCCGACGACCTCGGCAACATGTTCCAGCACAAACGCGACTTCGCGGTGACGTGAAGAACGCCCTTCTTGAAATGAGCCTCCACCCCGGCCGGAATCACACAAATCTGCGCGTCTATAAGACCTCGTGACAGAGTTCGCAGTCCTGGCGGATGACTTTTCCGTCCTTCGACTTGTGGAGGTCGTCGTGGCAGCGGAAACACCCAGGGAACTCCATATGTCCACGATTGTCCGCGTGATAGCCCCAGGTGAGCTTCATACTCGGAAAGACATTGCGTTTGTAGAGCGCCTGCAGGCTCGCCACGGTGCGGGCGATGTCGGCCTTTCGTGACGTCCAGGTTTCGGGATACTGCTTTTGGTAGAAGGTGGTCAGGGCGCTCTCGATCTTCGCCGAGGCGTCTTCGTGGCTCGTGTACTCGGCCTTGAGTGCGGCCACCGCCTCCCGCTTCAGGAAGGGCAGATCCTTCGGGGCACCTCCGGTCGCGATCACCTTGTTGACCCCTCGCTCCACCGACCTCTCGAAGATGTGGCTGGGCCGGTTGTGGCAATCGATGCAGTCCATGCGTCGGCGCTGGCCCTTGGCGATCTGATCGTCGGTCACACCCTCCGCGCGGTACTCGACGATGCCGTTCGGGGTGGTCTGCTGGATCCAGGCGATGTTCTGCCGCTTCTCGTCGAGCGAAACGTATTCAATGGCATTTTCCTCCGCCACGTGCCAGTGGATGCCCTGGGGCCGGCCGGCACCGTCCAAACCGCCGATCCGCAGTCTCAGACTGGTGACGCTTTCGGTGTTGGCCTCGTCATCGGCGTAGTCGTAAACGGTCTCGATCTTATCGCCGTGGAACTTGGCCGGCCAGTGGCATTGCTGGCAAGTGCCGCTCGCCGGACGGAGATTGTGCACGGGAGACTGAATGGGACGGCTGTGGCTCCCGGTGAGGACGGCAAACACCTGGCGCGTGCCGGAGATCTTGGCCTGGACGAACCAGTCGGCACCGGGGCCGATGTGGCAATCGACACACTTGACCCGCGCATGGGGGCCATGCTGGTAGGCCGCGTACTCGGGCTGCATGACTTCGTGACAGGTGGCTCCGCAAAAAGCCACCGAGTCCGACACTTCAATCGCCTTGTACCCCGCGGCGGAAACGATGAGAACGTTCAGAGGCGTCAGGATGAGAATGGCGAACGCCACCTTCCGCACCGTCGCTGAGTTCAGGTCGATCCGGGGCCAGGCCGGCATCGAGGGCGCGCCCTTAAGCCGAGTCCGCCGCTCGATCCACCCCCCGATGGGAATCAGCAGAAGCCCGAACACGAAGAGGGCGGGAAAGAACACGAAGAAGACGATCCCCAGATAGGGATTGGTGTGGAACCCGAAGATATCCAGGAAGAAGAACCCGATGAACATCACGGCCGCGATCGTGGTGATCACGGCGCCCGCGATCGACCAGGCGTTGCGAAGGATGGGAACGGGAGAGGGAGTCGCTTCGGGTGCGGAAGTTGTTTCCGGATTCGTATCGTTCAAGATTCTTCCTGTTCTTCAGAGGGTTAGTTCGAGGATTTCGGATCGGCGGGCCCGGACGAGCCTGCGGGATCGGGCGACTCGGAGCCGGAAGGCGGCGGAGGCGTTTCCGGCACGACGCCGTAGCCATCCGGAGAATCTTCGGCCGAAGACGCGTCTCTCCCGACTATCCTGCGGAAGTAGCTCGGGCGCGTATGGCGCAGGTGTTCGGCCGAGGCCTTGCCGGTGAGCCAGGCCTTGTCCATGGGATACACGTCGGGGTCGAAGATCACCATGTAGAAATGCCAGATCAGAATGGAGGCGGTGGCGAGAATGGCTTCGTAGAAGTGAATCGTGGTGGAGGCGTCGCTGACCCACTTCGGCAAATGGGACAAGGAGAAGTTGTTGAACCACAGGACGAACCCCGTGATGGCCATGACCGCAGTGCCCCAGATGAAGGCCCAATACTCGGCCTTCTCGGCGTAGTTGAACATCGAGAACGTGGGCCGGTTCGGAACTCGGCCGAGGTTGTAGCGGATCATTCCCAGAAGGTCGGCCCCGTCCTTGAGACGTGGCCACATCTGCTTCAGCAGGACCCGGTCCCGAGGCACCATCGCCAGATGGATGACGTGGTAGGCGAAGGCAAGGAGCAGAACCACGGCGGACAGTCGGTGCACTGTCCCTCGGAAATTGAAGCCGTTCTCGAGGGCCAGAAGCGGAGTGGCCCACCATGCCTCGGGGTAGGTGAGAGCGAACCCGGTGATCACGAGGGTCGGGAAACTCAGGATCACCAGACCGTGGGCGACACGGAAGTGAAAGCCCATGCGGACCACTTCCTCGCCGTTGCCGTCCCGAACCGTTCCCCTCTTGAGCTTGCCCACGAAGTCGAGAAGGTTGTGCAGAAGCATGCCGCCGAGGGTCAACGGAATGACGATCAGGTAGAAGATCCGGCTCCATCGCACCACCGGGTGTTCATTGGCAGCGGCGGCCGAGACGTGAACCGAGCCGATCGCGAAGCGGTCGCCGGCGCCCGGATGGCAGACGCCGCACGTCTTCGCGAGGTTGTCCGCGTGAATGGTGGATCGCGGATCGGAGGAACTCAGAATGTTGTGAATGCCGTGGCACGAAGCACAGTTCGCCACGGTCTGCCGACCGGAGCGGAGCGCCAGCCCGTGATAGCTGTCTTCAAACGCGGGGACCATGTCTTTCGGCAGGTTGTAGCGTTCGGCCAGGCGCTCGTCGCCGTGGCAGCGTCCGCAGGTGACGCTTGAGACGCGCGCGGGGTTCACAAGAGACAAGGCCTCGCTTGGGGCCAGAATGGAGTGTTCTCCGTGGCAGTCGGTGCAGACGGGGGCGCCCGCGACGCCATTCGCCACCGCCTTGCCGTGCACACTGTCCTTGTAGATCGTCGCCACTTCCTTGTGGCAGCTCCCGCAGGTTTCCGGCACCTTCCAGTGGTTGGTTTTTCCTTCCGCGTTTCGTGACGGGAGGACCGCGTGGCTGCCGTGGCAGTCGGAGCAGGAGGCCGCCTCGATATTCCCCGCGGCGACGGCGCGGCCGTGAACGCTCAGTCGATAGGCCTCCACCGGCCGCGCGAACGGGATCTTGTGGCGAGCGAGGAAGTCGGGGTTCGTATGGCAGGACGCGCAAGTCGTGGCAAGGTTCCCCTTCGCCACCTTCGAGCCTGGATCCGATTTCGGAAGAATATCGTGGGCGGACCCATGGCAGGAGACGCAGTCCGGACCATCGGAGTTCGCGGTGACCCGGGCGTGGACGCTGCGCCGGAGGTCCTTCGGCACATCCTCGTGACAAACCGCGCAATCGACTTTCTTGAGCTTGAAGGCGTGGGGAAAATCGGTGAACCTGGCGAGGTCGGTGTGGCAGTCGATGCAACTCATCGGGCCGTGAACCGACTTCGCGAAGGCTTCGGGGATGACCGCGATCGAGGTGCCGTTCTCCCGCGACGCCGACTTGTCGCCGTGACAGGCCTGGCAGTCCTCGTTGACGGGGGCTTTTTGCACGGGTGCCGCCACGACCTCCGAGGCGCTCAAAGTCGAAACGCCAATCACCAGGGCGCGAAGCAGCGGCGAACGAGTGAAGATCACGTCACGGTAGCGCATCTCGTCGCGGCTCATTCGGGTTCCTGCATTTCAGGATGTTCTCGATCTTCAAAGTTGCGCTTTTCAAACAAACGGCGCTGGGCGGCACCAGCGCCTGGCTCGTTCCGGTGTCCTGGTCGGTGGAAACGGAGCTACTTCTTCTTCGTTCCCACGAAGTCCTTGAGCCACGCCATATCGGCTTCCTTGGCCTTCTTCGCTTCCTTCTGCTTCACGAGGAATTCGCCGCGCTCGTTGTTCGTCACCTTGCC
>CAZFQH010000349.1:0-4853 GCA_964520805.1 uncultured Acidobacteriota bacterium
CCGCAGCGTCGACGCTGCGGGTGCGGACGGCGTGATCCTTCCCGACCGGCACACCGCGTCCTTGTCGGATGCGGCGTCGCGCACCGCGGCCGGCGCGCTTGAAAGCGTCAAGATCGCGCGCATCGGCAATGTCGTCCAGGCCCTTGAGACCTTGAAGGCCAAGGGATTCTGGATCGTGGGTTTCGACGGATCGGGCAAAGAGCGGTGGGATGCGGTCGACTACAAGCGGCCCATCGTGCTTGTTCTTGGCGGCGAAGGGAAGGGAATCAGGCGGCTGGTGAAGGAACACTGCGACCACGTTGTGTCCCTTCCCGTCTTCGGCCAGGTCTCCTCGCTCAATGTGTCGGTGGCCGCGGGGATCGCCCTGTATGAGGCGGTGCGCCAACGGGGAACCGTGCCAACGCTTGCCCGTCCCATCCCGCCCCGCGCCCTGGTGGCGAAGAAGCCGGTGGTGATCGGCCCTCCACCCGAGGACCGGGAAGAAGATCCGGGGGCGAGAAGGCGAGCGCTTGCCATCGCTTCCCTCGCGTCCGCCCCAGAGCCGGTTCGCCCGGCGGCGCCCGCGAAAGTGACCGCTCCGAGTCCCGCTGCCCCTGCGTCTTCTGAGGCGGATGAGCCGGAGCCGAATGTGCCGGAGGCTTCGATCGAGGCGATTGTGTCCGATGATGCCGCCGACACCGAAGCTCCTGGGGTCCGGGCGTCGCGCCCCTCTTCCTCTGCGGCAGAGGGCGACGACGAGGACGACCGTGATGATGACGAGCGGGACCCTGACGATGACGACGATGACGATGATGCAGGCGACGACGACGCCGACACTGATGACGATGGCGACGACAGTGACGACGACTCCGACGATGCTGATTCAGACGATGAGGATGGTGACGACGAAGGCGACGAAGGCGACGAGGACGACGAGGACGACGAGGATGGGGACGAGGACGAGGATCCGGGCGACGAGGCCTCGGACCTCGCCGCTCCATTCATGCCCGAGGACAACTCGGGCGGCGGAGAGGTGACCTGGGGTTCCGAGAAGGAACTCCATGCGCACCGTCCCCGTCGAGAGGGCGAACGCCGGTTCGGAAACAACGGCGGCCGCCGATCTGGACGCCCCAACGATCGGAAGAAACGTCCCAAGCCCCAAGGTGGCCCGGTCCCGCAAAACGGTGCCGCGCCGAGGCCTCAGGGCCAGGCCCAGAATCAAGGCTCTGCCCAGAATCAGGACCCGAGCCGAAACCAGAGTCGCGATCAGAACCGCGATCAGAATCGGAACCAGAACCAGCAACCGCGCCGGGGCCCCGGACCTCAGCGCGATCAGCGACCACGCCGTGAGGGTGAGAACGGCGCCCGCGGGCCAGGTGATGGGAACGAGTCGCGACCTCACAATGGCCCCCCCCCCGAGAGCGGGGACGCCCCGGTAGGCGGTTCACCTAAGCAGGAAGGGGGCGAGCGGCGCCCCGATCAACCTCAGGATCCGAACCGTCCGCGTGGTCGCAACCGGAGACGTCGGGGCCGAGGACGCAATGGTGGCGGCGAGCGTCCGCAGGGCGAGCCCAGCAGTCCCCCGGGGGCGTCCAGTGACGGTGGCTCTGAACCCCGCGAACGTGGTCCGAGGCCGCAAGGCCCGCCTCGTCCTCAGGGCCCGCCCCGCGATCCAGGCGATGCCCCCTCAAATGGCGGGGACTCCCGTCCCGCAGGCGACCGTCCGCAGAGTGAAGCGGGCGGGGGTGGAGAACAGAGTCGTCGTGATCGTGATCGCCGCCGAAGGCGTCGGCGCGGACGGCGGGGCCCGGGTGGTGGTCCCGGCAATCCGTCCGGCAACACCTCCGGTGGTTCAACCGAAGGGGGAGGTGGATCCTCGGGTTCAGCCTCGGGTGGCGGGCAGGATGGTGGTTCACAGGGCGGCCAGTCCTGATCATGCCGGTGCCGCGGGTCACTACCGTAAGGACGGCTGACCCGCGTCCCTCGTCTCTCCCGTGTTCGACCCGGCCGGCCTGACCTCTTCGAGCCCCGCCGTGCGCAGTTTCATAATAGGCACCGCCGGACATATCGATCACGGAAAAAGCTCATTGGTCCGAGCACTCACCGGAACCGATCCCGATCGGCTCAAGGAGGAGAAGGAGCGGGGTATAACCATCGACCTCGGCTTCGCCCATGCGCCGCTTTCGGACGATGTGGTCGCCTCCTTCATCGACGTTCCGGGACACGAGAAGTTCGTGCGCAACATGCTGGCGGGGGCGAGCGGTATCGATGCGGTTCTCCTGGTGGTGGATTCCGGCGAAGGAGTGATGCCCCAGACCCGCGAGCATTTCCACATTTGCCGGCTGCTCGGGATCGGACGGGGGCTGGTGGTGCTCACGAAGATCGACGCCGCGGAGCCCGCCCTGGCCGACCTTGCCGAGCAGGATGTGCGCGACCTGGTTCGGGGTTCCTTTCTTCAGGAAGCACCTATTCTGCGCGTGTCGGCGAGGACGGGAGAGGGGCTCGATGCCCTGCGGAGCGCGTTGCTCACTCTCGCGCGGTCGACTCAAGAGCGCCCGGCTATGGGCCTGCTCCGGTTTCCCATCGACCGCGTGTTCACGGTTCACGGGTTCGGAACCATCGTCACCGGCACTCTCACCTCTGGCCAGGTCGAGCCGGGAGAGGAACTGATCGCACTCCCCGCCCAGAAGAGGGCCCGCGTCCGCGGGCTTCAGGTCCACGGGGAGACGGTGGGTGGGGTGGTCTCCGGCCACCGCGCCGCGATGAATCTGGCCGGCGTGGAGGTCGAGGATTTAACGCGGGGCGATGTGTTGGTCCGCGAGGGGACTTTGCGCGCGACCCGGGTAGCCCATACCGATCTTCAGCTTCTGGATGGCGTGGCGCTTCGAAACGACGCGCGGGTGCGCGTTCACGCGGCGAGCGCAGAGGTGCTTGGCCGGGTGAAGTTCGCGGTGGCGGGGCTGAGCCAAGGCGGACGTGGTCTGGCCGAGATCCGTTTCGAAAGGCCGGTCGTCATGGCACGCGGCGACCGTCTCGTTCTGCGAAGCTATTCCCCGGCGGCGACCATCGGAGGGGCTCGTGTCCTCGACCCGTGGCCCCGGCCCAGAAGACGGGCCGAGATCGCGAGCCTTCAGAGTGCTCTGATTGAGACCGATACCGAGGCGGTGGCTCGCTTTCTTCGCGACGCGGGAACTCAGGGCCTGAGTATCGAAGCGCTGGTAGGGCGACTGGCCCGGCCGACCGAAGACCAGCGTGCGTTGATGAAGGGTGTGGTTTCCGCCACCCCCCTTCTGGGGGCCGTGGACCAATTTGTGGATTCTGTAGTTCTCACCAGTGTTGAGGCTTCAGCCCTCGGCCACATTCGGCAGTCGCACGACAAGGATCCGCTCGCGAAGGGTCTGTCGAAGGAGGAGTTGCGGCGGCGGGTCTTCGCGAAAGCTCATCCTGCCGTCTTCGATACCGTGATCGCTCGTCTGGTCGCCGCCTTAAAGGTCACGGAAACCGCCGATCTCATCGCCTTGACCGCGCATCGAGTGGAGTTGAGCGGTCCGGCGAGTGCCGCCCGTGCGGCGATCGAGGCGGCCCTCAGCGCCGCCGGCCTTGAGGGCTTGCCCCTTCAGAACCTCCACGTCCAACTCCGACAGGACCAGAAAGCCTGCGAGAACGCGGTGCGCGTCCTGGTTCAGGAGAAGGCGGCCGAGCGTTTGAGCCAGGGGCTGCTGGTCGCCCGGGCTGCGCTTGAGACGTTCCGCGCCGATGCTCGCGCCCGTTTCACGAGCGGGGCCAGGCTCGATGTGGCGGAGGTCAAGCAGCTCACGGGCCTTTCGCGGAAATACGTCATTCCTCTCCTCGAGTGGCTGGATCGCGAACGGGTGACCAGGCGGGTGGGTGCGGAAAGGATCGTTCTGTGAACGAAGAACCAAAAACTCCAGAAGGCGAGGGCGTGGTCGTCGCCGCGGAGCCATCCGGCGGCGCCGAAAGCCGTGTCGTTCCGCTCGATGTTTCAGGACGTTCGATCAGCGTGAGCGTGCACGGTCACGGCCGATGCGCGGTCATCCTGGGTCCGGGGGCCGGGGGCACGCGGCAAACCGCCCAGCTTCTCCGTGTTGCCGCATCGCTCGACCCCGAGGGCTACACGACGATCCTCTTCAACTTCCCCTACCAGGAGGTGCGTCGGAAGTTTCCAGACAAAGCCGACGTCTGCGAGCGCACGATCGCGGGGGTCGCCGACTACGCGCGAACCTCGCTGGGCGTCACCAGGGTTGTCCTGGGCGGCCGATCAATGGGTGGCCGCATGGCCTCACAAGCCGCAGCCCATGGCCTCGCCTGCGACGGCCTCGTGTTTCTCGCATACCCGCTCCATCCGCCCGGTGAGGAACAGAAACTTCGCGATGCGCACCTGTCCTCGATCCGCGTGCCCATGCTGTTTCTTCAAGGGACTCGGGATGAGTTCGCGCGCCTCGACCTGTTGAAGATCACGGTTGAGAGGCTTGGATCCATGGCCGAGTTGGCGCTCTTCGAGGGTGCGGATCACTCGTTCAAGACGCCGCGCGGCGCCGCCGCGACATCCAAGCAGACCGAGGCCGCAGTGATGCTGCACCTGGCCCGCTGGCTCGACGAACGCGCCTGAACGGCGATTCGGTGAAACGAAAGGGCGGCCACCAGGGCCGCCCCTACAACGAACGGCGATGGCGGGAGGTTGAAAATGTAGGGGCAGGCCTTGTGCCTGCCCTTCCCCCCTGTGGAGCATCGCGATCCTTCGTGAAGCCAGAGCGGCGACCAGGCCGCCCTACAACGAACGGCGATGGCGGGAGGTTAAAAATGTAGGGGCAGGCCTTGTGCCTGCCCTTCCCCCCTGTGGAGCATCGCGATCC
>CAZFQH010000350.1:0-4852 GCA_964520805.1 uncultured Acidobacteriota bacterium
CAACCGCAGCGGCGGTGGGAACGGGGGCCGGCGGTTTCGCCCCACAGGCCGTCGCGAAGATGAACGCAAGGAAGGCCGTGGCGGCGATTCGACCTCGAAGACGTTCTCTCATCGGTGGGGATTCTATGCACAGCGAATTGATAACCTCCCCGCTCGGTGACTCATCTCGTTCTCTACGACGGCGTCTGCGGACTGTGCGACATCTTCGTGCGGTTTCTGATCCGCATCGATCGAACTGATCAGCTTCGCTTCGCGGCGCTCCAGGGCGACTTGGGTCGGAGCCTCCTGCAAGAGGCCGGTCGCGCCGACTCGACTCTCTCGACCGTGATCGTGATCGCCGGCTACGGTTCGGCGCAAGCGCGGTTTCTCGACCGCAGCGATGCCGCCCTCTTCGCCATTGCCGCCGCCGGTGGCATCTACCGGACCGTGGCGGTATTTCGGCTTGTACCGCGTTTCTTTCGCGACGCGGTGTATCGGGCGATCGCGCGGTCGCGCTACCGGATCTTCGGCCGCTTCGACTCGTGCCCGGTGCCAAGCCCCAAAACCCGCGCGAAGTTTCTGGACGTCCGTCCGAAGACTTGAGCGCCCTTCCCGTCTCGAGCGCTCTGCCCGAGTTGCGAACCGCGCTGTCGCGCGAACGTGTGGCGATCCTGACCGCGCCGCCGGGGGCAGGCAAGAGCACGCTCGTCCCCCTGGAGTTGGCGCGCGAGCCGTGGCTGGGCGAGAAGCGCATCGTCATGCTGGAGCCGAGACGGCTCGCCGCTCGCGCGGTGGCGAGCCGTATGGCCGAGCAGATCGGCGAGGCGGTGGGCGGCTTCGTGGGCTACCGCATCCGGCGCGAGTCGCGGGTTTCCCCCACCACGCGTATCGAGGTCGTGACCGAGGGGATTCTGACCCGCTCCCTGCTGTCCCAGCCGGACCTCGCGGGCTGTGGTCTGCTGATCTTCGACGAATTCCACGAGCGGTCGATCCACGCCGATTTGGGTCTTGCCCTCGCCCGCCGCGTCCAGGCCGTCTTCCGCCCGGATCTCCGCATTCTCATCATGAGCGCCACCCTGGACGAGGCGGCTCTGTCGCGAAGTCTTGGCGATGTTCCGATCATCACCAGCACCGGCCGGTCCTATCCGGTAGAAATCTCCTACGCCACAGACGACCTGGCGCCCGATCGCGATCCCACGCCTGCGGTGTCAGCGGCCATCCGTCGGGTGCTGAAGGCGGCCTCGGGCGATGTGCTCGCCTTCCTGCCCGGCACCTCTGAGATCGCGCGCGTGGCCGCGAGTCTCCAGGACCTTGAAGGTCCGCACGCTCTCGACATCCGGCCGCTGCACGGCGACCTCGCGATCGACGCGCAGCAGGCCGCCATTCAGCCCGGACCCCGGCGCCGCGTGGTTCTCGCAACCAACATAGCGGAGACGAGCCTCACCATCGAAGGCGTGTCCATCGTGGTCGACAGCGGCCTCGCCCGCGTCTCGCGTTTCGATTCCGGTCTGGGTCTGTCCCGACTCGATACGGTCCGCATCGCGCGTGACAACGCGGCTCAACGCGCCGGTCGCGCGGGCCGACTGGGACCGGGGGTCGCGTGGTGCTTGTGGACCGAGGGCACGCAGCGAACCCTCGCCGCCTCACGCTCGCCCGAGATCATCGACGCCGACCTGCTGCCTCTCGCCCTCGACCTCGCCATCTGGGGCGAAAACGACGGAGCCATCGACTGGATAACGCCGCCGCCGGCCGGCGCCATCGCCGAGGCCAGACGGATCCTGGGTGACCTCGGCGCCCTCGAGGGCGGTGCGGTGACGCCTCACGGCCGCGCCATTCACCAACTCGGCGTTCATCCACGCCTCGGCCACCTGCTCATCGAAGGCCGCCGCCTGGGCCTCGGCGGGCTCGCCGCCGATATCGCGGCGATTGTAGAAGAGCGCGACATTCTTCCCCGCGACGCGGGTGCCGATCTGACCCTGCGCCTCGAGGCCCTGCGCGGCAGGGGCCGCGGAGCCTTGGGCGGACTCAGCAGAGTTCGCGACGCGGCGCGTGAACATCGCTCGAGGTTGAGGATCGAAGCCCAGGCGGGCCTGGGCTCAACCGAAGAGGTCGGCCGGCTGATTGCCCTCGCCTATCCCGAACGCGTGGCGCAGCGTCGTGCGGGCTCCACCGATCGCTATCGACTCGCCACCGGGCGCGGAGTTCGCCTCGACCCGAGCGATCCCCTGACTCACGAAGAGTGGCTGGCAATAGCCCACGTGGACGCTCGCGACGCGGAAGGCCGGATCTTCCTCGCCGCTCCCCTCGACGTTGCGGCGCTCAACGCGGAAGTCCGCGAGGTGGTGGCCTGGGATCCGAATCGCGGGATCCTTCTAGCGCAAACCGAACGCCGTATCGGCGAGCTGATCCTCGACGCGAAGCCGCTCAGCGCAATCACCGATGAGGCTCGAATCGGGATTCTGTCCACCGCGATAAGAAGCGAGGGTCTGTTGCCGCAGATGCTCTCGGATGCGGCGCGGTCCCTCCAGGCCCGCGTCCTGTCCCTGCGCGCTTGGGGACGTTCCGAGACGTTCCCCGACGTAGCGGACGAAGCCCTGCTTCAGGAGCTCGGCGGGTGGCTGCGCGCCGATCTTCTCGCCTCGCGTTCGCGGGCGGATCTCCTCGGTATCGACACGGCAGCAGCCATCGCCAACCTCCTCGACTGGAACCAGCAGCGTGCTCTCAACACTCTGGCCCCCACCTTCATCGAGGCCCCGACCGGATCGAAGATCGCACTTCAATACTCGGCGGATGGTTCTCCGCCTGTACTTCCGGTTCGGCTGCAGGAGATCTTCGGCTGGATCGACACGCCTCTCGTCAACGACGACCGCACGCGAGTCACTCTGCACCTGCTCTCCCCCGCGCGACGTCCGGTGCAGGTGACTCAGGATCTGCGAAGTTTCTGGACCAATACCTATCCGGAGGTACGGAAAGAACTCCGCTCGCGCTACCCCCGTCACTCCTGGCCCGATGACCCCCTGACCGCCGCACCCATCCGAGGTCCCAAGTCGCGCGGGCGATAGAACCCTGGGAATCACCCTGGCGGGTCTGCGGTATTCTGAATAGTGGTCGGACGGGGTTGCTTCGCCGGTCGACGATGGACGGTCGGCTCGCAATGACGACTATCGGTTGAGGATGCGCATCGCGGCGCAGGCGGCGCCGAAGCCGTTGTCTATGTTGACCACCGTCACGCCGGCTGCGCAGCTTGCGAGGGCGGCGGCGAGGGCCGTTTCGCCTCCACGGGAGGCCCCGTAGCCCACCGAGGTTGGCACCGCGATCACCGGGGCGCGCACCAGGCCGCCGATCACGCTGACCAGTGCGGCGTCCATGCCCGCCACCGCGATGACGATGTCATGCGCCCTGATCTCGGTGAGGCGCGAGATCAGGCGATGAAGGCCCGCGACGCCTACATCGTTGAACTCCGCTGCCTTCTCGCCGTAGTACTCCAGGGTACGCGCGGCCTCGCGGCCCACCTTCAGGTCCGACGTTCCCGCGCACACCACCGCGACGCGCGCCCGGTCGCGAAGGCGGCGCTTCGATCCCACTACCGCGGTTCCGGAGTGCGGGTCGTAGTCGATCAGGGCCCGCGCGGCCTCGCCCAATGCGGCATGTCGGAACTCATCGAGGCGGGTGAGCAACATCGGACGGCCCGCGGCGTGCACCGTCTCTACGATCCGTCCAATCTGATCCGCGGTCTTGCCCGCGCAGAAAAGCGCCTCGTCGAGACCGACGCGTTCGGCTCGAAGGAGGTCGAGATCGAAGTCGGCGGCGGTCACGACCGTGGGTGGAGGAACGCGCTGCCCTGACGGTAGAGCTCAAACTCCACTTCGCCTTTGAGACCTGCGGCCAGGGCGCGCGCGCTGACCCTGCGGGTCCACTCATGCCGAGACTCGGGCCGAAGGGCGGTCAGGGCGGCTTCGTCCAACTCGACCACCACGCCGCGATGTCGGACGCGGCACCGAACGGTGAGTGGACGCAGGGCTTGGCGAATCTCCGCCTCGACGGAATCGATCAGGGCAAGGGCGGGGGCTTCGATGCGGATGCCTGTTTCCACGCGGCTCGAGAGGCAGGGGGCGGACGGCAGCTCGGCGATTTCGCCGAGGCCAAGATGGCGCGCGAGTTCGCGGACGCGCGACTTGGTGAAGCCCGCCTCCACGAAGGGATGGAGCACATCGCGCTCGCGGGCGGCGAGAAGACCCGGGCGGTAATCGCCCAGGTCATCAACGTTGGCGCCGGACGCGATGATCGTCGTGAATCGCGAGCGGATGGCGTCGTAAAGGTGGCTCTTGCAGAAGTAGCAGCGGTTTCTGGGATTGGCACGGTAGGCCTCGTCCGAGAACTCCCCGGCGTCAAGCAGGGTGAGCGAGGCTCCGCGCAGTTGTGCGAACTCTTTCACCCGCGCCGTGGCCTCGGCCGGGACCGCGGGCGAGACCGCGTGAACCAGGGCGACGCGGTCGCCCAGCCGCGCGTGTGCCATGGCCGCGAGGGTGAGGCTGTCGACTCCCCCACTGACCGCGACCACAACGTCACCACAGGTACTGAGGACGGCCTCGAGTCGAGCCATGGCGTCCGGGAGATCCGCGGGTGGGTTGGAGGTCACACGCCGCGCGGGATGGGTGGCAGGCACGGCCGCGGCCGGATTGAGGCTCTCATTCATCGGTGCCGAGTGTACGCGAGGGGCGCGGCACTTGCCTCCTCATAGGACGAGCACGCGGGTGCGCATGGGGTGACCAGAGGTCCAACCGGCAAATGGCCGAGGCGCGTGCTCGCGAGGGCGACCACAAGGGTCGCCCCTACGGTTTCGGGTGCGCGGAACCTGAAATGGGGCGGGCCC
>CAZFQH010000351.1:0-4845 GCA_964520805.1 uncultured Acidobacteriota bacterium
TTCCGTGCGCCCGTAGCTCAACTGGATAGAGCAGGAGCATCCTAAGCTCAAGGTTGGGGGTTCAAGTCCCTCCGGGCACACCAACTCTTCGAATTCATAAGGTGATTGGCTTTGGACAAGGAACTCAGGAAAGAACTGCAGCGGGACGAAGTTGGGGAGGCGGTCCAGGAGGCTCGTGGTTTCCTGTCCCGCCCCGAGGTGGTGAAGCCGGCGCTCGTGGTGATCGGCCTGCTCCTCGTTCTCGGCGGGCTCTACTTCGGCCAGAAGTTCCGCGCCGCGTCGGCCGAATCGGCCTTCGCCCGAGCCACTGAGGTTTATCACGCGCCCGTCGAAGAGGGCGCGCCCGGCACCCCGGGGGTTGAGACCTTCAAGACTTCGTCCGAGAAGTACCAGAAAGCCAAGGCTCTGTTCGATCAGGTGGCCAGCAGCTACGGCTCTCTCCCCGCGGGTCGCAGGGCCCGCTACTACTCGGCCCTGTGCGTTCTGGAGATGGGTCAGCTGACCCAGGCTGAGGAACTGCTGAAGCCGATTGCCGAACTTAAGGATCCGCGCGCTTTGGAGCCCGCCATGGCCCGTTTGCGTCTTGCCGAAGTGGCCCTCCAGGCCGGCCGCCCCAAAGACGCCGTGGCCTTCTACAAGGCCCTCATCGCTGATGACGCGTCGGGGATTCCGAAAGACCGTCTGATGTTCGGTATGGCCGAAGCGCATCAGGCTGCGGGTGACGATCTGGCCGCGCGCCGCGCCTACAACGACCTCGTGAACCGGCACCCCCAGAGTCCCTACGCTCAGGACGCCCGGCAGAAGATCGACGCGCTGGCGATCCTCTAGCCCCTTTCGGATTCGGGGTTCGGCTTATCCGAGTCCCCGGGGGTAGCGTCTCAGCGAAAAACTTGTAGACAGGAACGGATCAGGCCATGGCGATGTCGCGCGGAAGACGGTTTTTTTGGATTGGCGTGGGAGTGGTCCTCGTCGCGTCTTTCACGGCCGTGGTGCTTGGCGGGCTCGCCTACTTCGTGCAGCAGCAGGGCATTTCCTCCTCGGCGCGGAAATCGGATTCGAGCGCCCAGGTCCTGTCGATCTCCCTTGACGGCTCCTACCCGGAGAATCCCGCACCCTCCTTCCAGCTGGCCTTCTCGGCCGGGGCCCCGCCCACGTTCCCCGCGATCATCCGCGCCATCGATCGCGCCGCCAACGACCCGGGTCTCAAGACCGTGTTCGTTCGAATCGGGGCCACCGACCTCGGCTGGGCGCGGGCTGGCGAGGTGCGCGCGGCCCTTCAGCGGGTGCGCGCTTCGGGAAAGAAGCTGACCGCATTCCTCGAAGACAGCGGGAATCTCGAGTACTACATCGCCTCCGTGGCCGATGAAGTCGTGGCCTTGCCCGAGGCCATCCTGCAGATTCACGGCCTGTCCGCCGAGGTGATGTTCCTTCGCGGCGCCCTCGACAAGTTCGGCGTCGAGGCCCAGTTCGTGGCCATGGGGAAGTACAAGAACGCCCCCAACCAATACACCGAGAAGAAACTCACGGCTGCCCACCGTGAACAGGTCGAGTCCTTGATCGGCGGGCTGTACCGCGAGTACATGTCGGCGGTGGCGAAATCGAGAAACAAGACCGAGGCTGAGATCGAAGCATTGATCTCGGCCGGCCCCTACGACGGGGCGTCGGCGATGGAGGCGGGTCTCGTCGATCGGCTGGACTATCCCGAAGAGGCGCTCGACAAGGCCGGCAGCACTCACCGCTATCTGGGCGACTTTCGGGATCGGGGCGGCGCTTTCGACACCCGCCCGAAGGTCGCGTTGATTTTCGTCGACGGCGAAATCCTGTCTGGTGAAAGCCAGGATGCGGGCCTCGGCTCCGGACCGGTTGCCGGTTCAGACACCATCGCCGAGGCTTTGCGGGATGCCGCCGCGGACGAGTCGATCAAGGCCGTAATCCTCCGCGTGAACTCGCCGGGCGGATCCGGCTCGGCCTCCGACGTGATCGCCCGTGAAGTCGAGAACACGGTGGCCGAGAAGCCGGTGATCGCAAGCATGGGGGACTATGCCGCTTCGGGCGGCTATTACGTCTCGGCCCCGGCCACCACCATCGTCGCGGATCCGACCACGATCACCGGCTCGATCGGGGTTTTCTTCGGCAAGTTCGTGCTCAAGGGGATGTTCGAGAAACTCGGTATCACTAACGACTACGTGGACTTCGGGAAGGGGGGCTCGTTCGCGAGTGCGACTCGGCGTTGGACGCTAGAGGACCAGGGCAAGGTCGAGGCTCTTGCCTCACGGTTCTATGACCGCTTTCTGAGCCTGGTTGCCGAAAACCGCGACATGGATGTCGATGCCGTGCACGAAGTCGCACAGGGCCGGGTGTGGACCGGGGCCGAGGCGAAAGGCATAGGCCTCGTCGACGAACTCGGTGGCTTCGACAAGGCACTGGCGATCGCCAAGGAAAAGGCCGGAGTGGCCGCCGATCAGGATGTCGCAGTCGTGGTCTTTCCTCCCAGCAAGAGCGCTTTCGATCGGCTGTTCGAGGAGGCGGGGGGATGGGACGACATGACGCTGCGCGCTCGCCTGTCTCCCGAAGCCCTGGCCGCCCGCTTTCGCGACCGGCTTTTGCAGCAATCGCGAACGCTCTGGGCGCGGCTACCGTACGGATTCGAAGTCCGCTGAGCGTCGTCGTCCCAAGGGACCTTTGGGTACCCCGTCGAGCGAACTTCTGTTGCCGCTACTCGCAACCGCGTGCCGGGGCGGGAGTGGCCGGGTTGCAAGACCAGGCTCACGCGACGGGTTCACTCTATGCACCTTTCATCGAGGCCTTCGTGAGGCCTCTCACCAGCGGGGTTTCTGGTGTCCCCGGTCACTTCTCCTCTTCGAGAGCGAGGACCTTGGCGAGCCTCCGTGCGTGGCGGTCTTCGGCGGTGTAGCGCGCGGCCACGAAGGCGCGCACCAGCTCCGCGGCGAGGGCCGGGCCCACGATACGGCCACCCAGGACGAGGACGTTCATATCGTCGTGTTCGACCCCCTGATGCGCCGAGTAGGTGTCATGACAGATGGCCGCCCGCACGCCTCGAATCTTGTTGGCGGCCACCGACGCGCCCACCCCGCTGCCACACACGAGCAGGCCGCGTTCGGCCCCGCCGCCGCTCACCGTCCGGCCCACCGCCGCCGCCGAATCCGGGTAGTCGACGGGGGCGGTGGAGAAAGCACCCACGTCGACGACCTCGTGGCCATCCTGGCGCAGGATATGGGCCATTTCCTCTTTGAGCGGGAAGCCCGCGTGATCCGAACCCACCACGATCTTCATGACTTCTTCGCTCCCGCGATCTGTTCCTTGGCCGCGGCCACCACGTCATCGCGGCGGAAGCCGAACTTCTTCGCGAGTTCCTGAAGGGGTGCGGAGGCGCCGAAGGTCTTCATGCCGATGGTCCGCCCCGACGCGCCGACGTACTGGCTCCACCCGAGAGTGCTGCCGAGTTCCACGGAAACCCGCGCGGTGATTGCGGGCGGCAGGACCTCGTCCCGGTACTCGTGGGGCTGGTGCTCGAAGATCTCCCACGACGGCATGCTGACCACCCGGCTTTTCACGCCTTCGGTTAAAAGCTGCTCGTGGGCGGAAAGGCAGAGTGTTACCTCGCTGCCCGTGCCGATCAGAATGACGTCCGGCTTTCCATCGGCCGCGTCGGCGAGAACATAGGCTCCCTTGGCCAGCCCGTCGGCCGCCGCGTACTTCGAGCGGTCGATGGTCGGCAGGGCCTGCCGGGTGAGGATGAGAGCCACCGGTTCATGGCGCAAGGGCATCAGGTAGCGCCAGGCTTCGGTGACCTCGTTCGCGTCCGCGGGACGAATGGTGATGAGACCGGGAATCGCGCGCAGCGATAGAACCTGCTCCACGGGCTGATGGGTAGGCCCGTCTTCGCCCACTCCGATCGAATCGTGGGTGAAGACGTAGATCACCGGTATTTCCATGATCGCGGCGAGGCGGATGGGCGCCCGGCCGTAGTCGCTGAAGATCAGGAACCCCGAGCCATACGGCCGGACCTTCGACAAGGACATGCCGTTCATGACCGCACCCATGGCGTGTTCGCGGATGCCGAAGTGGAAGTTGCGGCCACGGTATTCGTGGGCGGAGAAATCACCGGCGCCTTCGAAGGTGAGGCGGGTTTTGGTAGAGGGTGCCAGATCCGCGGAGCCGCCCATCAGCCACGGCACGTTCTGGGCCAGGGCATTGAGGACTTTCTGGGAGGCGTCGCGACCGGCGAGGCCCTTGGCATCGGCGGGGAAGGATGGCAGGTTCTTGTCCCAGCCGTCAGGCAGCTGACGGCGCTGCATCAGATCCAGTTCCGCGGCGAGACCCGGATGTTCCTTCCGATACAACTCGAGTTTCTCCCGCCAGGCGCTGCGAAGGGTCCCGCCGCGGGTGCCCATATTCCTGGTGAAGTGTTCGGTCACACCTTCGGGGACCAGAAACTTGGCATCTTCCGGCCAGCCATAGAAACGTTTGGTGAGTTTGATTTCCTCCGCACCGAGCGGCTCGCCGTGGGCGGCGTGTGAATCCTGCTTGTTGGGCGCGCCGTAGCCGATGTGGCTGTCCACGATGATGAGGGTGGGCCGCCCCTTGGTCTGAGCCGCGTTCTGGTAGGCGCGGTCGAGCATCTCCAGATCGTTGGCGTCGCCGACCCGGGTCACGTTCCAGCCGTACGCGATGAAGCGGGTGGCCACGTCTTCGGAGAAGGCGAGGTGGGTGTGGCCTTCAATGGTGATCTTGTTGTTGTCGTAAATCCAGCAGAGGTTGTCGAGCTGAAGATGGCCGGCGAGGGAGGCCGCTCCGTGCGAGAGGCCTTCCATCAGGCAGCCG
>CAZFQH010000352.1:0-4832 GCA_964520805.1 uncultured Acidobacteriota bacterium
CCCCGACCAAAAGCCGGTTGGCCGGGAAGCTGTGCATGCTTACCGGAAAGACACGCGGCATCGACTGGGTGGGTTACAGCATCGTTCGCATGTCTTTTGAAGACGCTCACGCCATCGCCGCTGACTCCGAGAGATTGCAGAGATTCCCGGAGATCGACCAGGACGTGGAAGACCTCAAGCTCGTGCGGTGGACTTCTGGCTCGCTGAGCGAGGAAGGCAAGAGGGCGCTTGAACTTGCGTTTGAGGGGCTAGTCGGTGATTGCGAAGACCCCAAAGAAGTTGAGAAGCAGGTCCTCCTTGCCCTATCCAAGGCAACTACGTTCCATTCCTACCAGTTCATTCCCATAGGCGGCAGGGTGGCGCCGGAGGCTTTGCGGTTCCGCATCCTCGATCTAGAAAAAGGGATCCTGTATGAATTGGAAAACTTCTCTTGAAATGGCGCGCCGCCTGACGAACTACACGCAGACGGCCTGGGCCCTTCGCAGGTTATTGCGGTGTTCGACGGACGGACCGGCGAGATCTTTCCGCGAGCGGCCGCCGGTAGGACCGCTTGGAGGATAATCAGGCATGCACACATTCACCCTAGAGTACTGGCAGGACGAAGGCTGGTTCGTTGGTCGTCTTCGAGAGAATCCGGCGGTGATGACGCAAGGGGAAACGCTCGCTGAGCTTCAGGAAAACATCCGTGATGCTTTTGAGTTGATGATGGAGACTGAGCCGCCCCCAACCTCCGCTTCGGTGCGCAGCGTCGAAATCACGGTCTGAATGTGAACCGAGGCGAGTTCATTCGAGAACTCACACGGGCAGGCTGCGAGTTGGTTCGACATGGGTCGCGCACGACATCTACACGAATCCAGCGATTGGCCGCCGAGTCCCAGTTCCCCGGCATAGCGAGATCAAGGATTCTCTCTGCCGCCTCATTCGCAGGCAACTTGGGATTGGCAATGGAGGGTAGGGCGAACCGTGGCGCTTAGTTCCTCTATACCGCCGTCGAACAACGGCTTGCACCAGACAAAGGGCGCTTAGTCAGCGTCGAGCGTGGGGAGCGAGACCACATCATCAGCGCACGAACCGCCAGCTCGTCCGAGCGAGCCATTTACGAGACTGGAGGTCAGAGATGAAGATATCGCCAAGAGAGCACCCTGGATCAGAGGCTGAGGCAATGCGCCTGCTCGGACGCGGGCTTCGGGCCCAGCGCGGCGTGCGTCTCACGATGCGGGCTCTTCGCGAGGCGACGGCGCGGACCCAGATGGATGTTGCCGCCGCGTCGCAGATGGATCAGGCGGACGTATCCCGCCTAGAGGGTCGACGAGAGTTTGAAGACTGCCAGGTGTCTACCCTGCGGCGGTATGTCGCAGCGCTGGGCGGGACGCTGGAACTAGTCGCGGCGTTTGGCGACAAGAAGATTGCCCTTTGCGGCGTCGAATCAGTGAAGCCCGAGGTAGCGCCGGATAACAAACAGCGGGGCTTCCGCGGCCGTGACAAGGTGAGGATCGGCCCACGCCCACTGGAAAGCGAAGCACCAGCAAGGTGACGTCGGTGTCCCCTACGAACAGTTCTGGAGCACCATCTCAGCTTGCCAGCGACATCGTCGATGAGACACGAGTCCCTCAAAGGCAGCGCGGCGCAGAACAATGCATTGGAACGGACGAGGACCACGCATTTCGCTGTGGGCCCTCGCCGCTCAATGCAGGGCTGCCCAGGCTCGCCTGGGCGAAGTGATGAATGCTGAGGCTTGGTCCCACCTCCAGGCCGGTGCGGGTGTCCGGCGGTCGTGGGCTCACCGCTCGCCACATCGGCAACATGGCCCTTGCCGCGGCACCTCCATTGCAGTCGCTGAGCCGGGCCTTCGGGTCTGTACGGACGGTACGGACTTCTTGGCCCCCAGACGGCAGGCACCATTGGGTCTTCAATCGTCGCAAGCGGACACAGGATTGGTGGGCCACGATCTGTTCTCGCGCATCATCGTCGACGGGGATGTGAGCGACACCCCCGACGCCGCGATGTGCATTCGAGCCTTCGACAGAGCTGGCAAGGGAAACAATGCTCCTTGAGGAACCTCAGCATGCGAAATGAATTCACCGCAGTAGTGGAACGGGACGAGCAGTGGTTCATCGCCTATTGCCCGGAGGTCCCCGGCGCAAATGGGCAGGGCGTGACGAAGGCCGCTGCAATAGAGAGCCTGTCCGCGGCCATCGCTCTCATCCTGGAGGATCGCCGTTAGGACGGTCTCAGGGGGTTGCCCGAGGGTGCCGTGCAGGAGCTGGTCACGGTCGAGTGAAGCTTGGCGACCTGCTCCGCCATCTTCGGCCTCATGGTTGGTACCTAGAGCGCGAAGGTGCTGGCCACTCTCTCTGGTTCAACCCGGCCAATGGCAGGGTTGAGGCGGCACACAGAGAGCGACGGCTCGCGAGCTGCGGCATTGGTATGCCTTCAAGACCCTACGTTTGAGAAAGGTGATCGGCGTGGAACAGGGCCGACGATAGGCAATAGGCCGATTCCAAGGGAAGCGGGAAGTCTGTTTCCGCCCCGCTGTTCGTATGCTTGGGCTTATGGTTAATTTCATGTCGAAGTACAGTGCCGAGACGTATGCCCTTCTCCGCATCGTGGCTGGCTTTCTCTTCCTCTTCCATGGCACACAGAAAGTGTTCGGCTTCCCGGGCGGCTCCACGGGCAGCCGCCCCTTTCACATCGCCTGGATCGCAGGTCCCATCGAGCTTGTCGGCGGCCTGCTTCTAATAATCGGGCTCTTCACGCGCCCGGCGGCCTTCCTGTGCAGCGGCTTGATGGCCTTCGCGTATTGGATGGGACACGGAACGAGGGCTCTGCTGCCCATCGAGAATCGCGGCGAGCTCGCGGTGCTCTATTGCTTCTTGTTCCTCTTCATCTCCGCCTACGGCCCGGGCATCTGGAGCGTGGACGGCCGCAAGGGAAAATAGGCCCTGTCCGCAGGGGAGCGAATAAGATCGCTCTCCCGATGCACGACTCCAAGACGCTCGAAGCCCATGGTCTTAAACCCGACGAATACGAGCGCATCAAAACGCTGCTGGGACGCGAGCCCAATCTGGTCGAGCTCGGGATGTTTTCCGTCATGTGGTCGGAGCATTGCTCGTACAAGTCCACTCGCATCCATCTGAAGAAACTGCCCACTCAGGGGCCTCGGGTGGCGCAAGGGCCGGGGGAGAACGCAGGCGCCCTCGACATTGGCGACGGCCTTCTGGCGGTCTTCAAGATCGAATCGCACAACCATCCCTCCTTCATCGAGCCCTACCAGGGTGCCGCGACCGGGGTGGGCGGAATCCTGCGCGACATCTTCACCATGGGGGCTCGCCCCATCGCGGTTCTGAACTCGCTGCGCTTCTCGGACTCGTTCGACCAGAAGACACGCCGCATCATCTCGGGCGTGGTCGCGGGCGTCGGGGGCTACGGAAATGCCTTCGGTTGTCCCACCGTCGGCGGAGAGGTGGTTTTCGAGCCCTGCTACTCCGGCAATCCTCTGGTTAACGCGTTTTGCCTCGGCATCACCACGAAGGACAAGCTGTTCCTGGGCCGCGCCGAGGGCATCGGTAATACCGTCTTCTACGTCGGGGCCAAGACCGGTCGCGACGGGATCCACGGGGCCACCATGGCGTCGTCCGAGTTCGGTGAAGGCAGCGAGGAGAAACGGCCGACCGTGCAGGTCGGCGATCCTTTCATGGAGAAGATCCTCCTCGAATCGTGTCTGGAGGCGATGGACACGGGAGCGGTGGTCGGCATCCAGGACATGGGGGCGGCCGGTCTCACGTGCGCCACATCGGAAACCGCGGGTCGGGCTGGAACCGGAATCGAGTTCGATGTTTCGAAGGTTCCCCAGCGAGAGACCGGCATGACTGCCTACGAGGTCATGTTGTCCGAATCGCAGGAGCGGATGCTGCTGGTCGCGAAGCAGGGCCGCGAGGACGAAATCCGCGCGGTCTTTGAAAAGTGGGACCTGCATGCCGAGGCAGTTGGAGTGGTAACGGGTGACGGCCATGTGAAGGTCTACAAGGACGGCAAACTCGAAGCCGACATTCCGGCAAGCGCCCTCACGGATGAAGCGCCGCTGTATGACCGCCCGTGGATCGACCCGAAGAATCCCGCCGAAGACCGCGATCTCACGGACATCCCGGTGCCGACCGACCTTTCGAAGGTCTTCCTCACCCTCCTCGGCTCGCCCAACATCGCGAGCAAGAGGTGGGTCTATCGCCAGTACGACAGCACGGTACAGACCGGCACGGTTCAGGGCCCGGGGGTGTCCGATGCCGCGGTGGTCTGGATTCACGGCTCAAAAAAAGGTCTCGCCATCTCCCTCGACGGCAATGGTCGCTACGGTTTCCTGAACGCGAAACAGGGGGCGATGCTTGCGGTGGCCGAGGCTTGCCGCAACGTGGTGGCCACCGGAGCCCTTCCCATCGGCCTCACCAACTGCCTCAACTTCGGCAATCCCGAGAAGCCCGAAGTCATGGGACAGATCGTGAAGGCGCTCGAAGGCATCGGCGAGGCGAGCCGAGCCCTGGACGCACCCGTGACCGGCGGCAATGTCTCGCTCTACAACGAAACCGACGGCGTCCCCATCTATCCGACCCCGGTGATCGGCGCCGTGGGTCTGCTCGAAGATGTAAGCCGCACGATCGCACGCACGTTCGCCCACGCGGGCGACACGGTCCTGCTGCTTGGAAGCAGCGATCCCGCACTTGGCGGCAGTGAGTACCTGCGTACGGTTCACGGCACCGTGGCGGGCGCGCTGCCGGCCCTCGATCTCAAAGCTGAACGCGCCCTGTATGAAGTCGTGCTCGACCTGAATCAGCAAGGGA
>CAZFQH010000353.1:0-4802 GCA_964520805.1 uncultured Acidobacteriota bacterium
ACCGGCACCGTCGCGCTGTTACGTCTCTTGTTCTGGCCCGGATCCTTTGGGCACGTCACGGTTCAACCGACCGGCTTGATCGAGAGCCCGCCTCAGCACGAACTCGATCTGGCCGTTCAAGCTGCGCAGGTCGTCGTCGGCCCACCGCTTGAGGGCGAGGAAGGTCCGCTCATCGAGCCGGAGGAGGAAGGATTTTCGATCTGCCATTTTAGAGCCACGTCCGCCCGGGCCCCTGCGAACAAGGACCCGTGCGGGATGAGGTGCTCAGTAGATCGAGCCCGCGTTGACCACGGGCTGCGCCTCGCGGTCGGCGCACAGAACCACCAGGAGGTTGCTTTCTTTCATTGTAATATCAAAGTGATATCAAAACGCTATCGTTCCGCCCCCGTCCCCGTCAAGCCGTTTTCTTGACTCCCGCGAAAATTCCCTCGGAGGTCCATTGGCGGAACCAGCGGGTGAAGTCGTCCGGAGATGCGCGTTTCGAGCCACGTCGAGCCAACGCGCGGCTGACCACGCGGCCAAGGAGTTGGCCCGCCACGATGTCTTCAAGCACGGGGTAGGCCGATGGCGAGAGGCTCAGCCTGAAGATCGAGTAGTTCCTTCGGAAGACCACGATGAAAGAGCGGTCTTTTGTGATCTTCGGGTGCCGATGGTTTTCGTCGCGCAGAGAGTCGAGATAGGCGCCGGCATTCCAGTCCAGCGAAAGGAGGCGAACCGAGGGCACCGTGAGCAACCGTGTTTTCGCGAGGCGGCCCGGCGGGATGGCCTCGAAATTCGCGGCAGCTAGCGGATCCGCTTCGCTCTCGTCGAAGGATTGGGTGAGTGCCAGTTCCAGCCGGGCCAGGTCGACCAGGAAGGGACGGGGCGAAAAACGCCGCTGCCGCTTCAAGAACGCGGGCACGTGGTCGCCGAGGCGATTAAGTGTGTATCCCTTCGAAGGGTGGGCCGTCGTGTACGCGGCCACGAACTCACGAAACCGCTCTCCCAGGAAGTGTTCAAGACCCGGGTAGTCCACCGCCAGCGCGTCGTACATTCGGAGCGGATACATCTCCTGGTAAACCGCGATCCGTTCGGCGGGCGACAGGGTGGGCGAGGGCAGGAGGACCTTCTGGAGGTCTGAGGAGCTGAGGAGGCGATTCGCGGCGGAGGAGCGCAGCGCTTGTTCGGTGGTGCCGGGATGCACCACCACCGCCTGCATCCACTTCTGGAGAACGGCCAGCTTCATGAGGGGAGGGCACGGCGGAATCTGTCCGCTTTCCGCGCTTCCTTGAGCACCACATCGAAGGCCGGGACATCTTCGTCCCACTCGTAAAGCGTCGCCACCCGGCCCGTACGTTTGACCGAGTGGGCGTACAGGTTCCACACCTCATCGACCGCGTGGTCGGAATGGGTATCGATGATGTGGGTTCCCTTGTGGGTGTGTCCGGCGAGGTGATACTGAACCACGCGATCGGCCGGGATCGCATCGATGTATTCGATCGGGTCAAAGCGGTGATTGAACGAACTCACGTAGACGTTGTTCACGTCCAGCAGAAGGCCGCAGTTGGCCTCTTCCGCCAGACGCGCGAGGAAGGTCCACTCCGGCATCGTGGAGTGCGCGAACTCGACGTAGGAGGACGGGTTCTCGAGCACCAGGGGCCGTTCGAGAATCTCCGAGACCTGCTTCGCCCGTTTGACGGTGTGGGTCAGCGCCTCCTCGGTGTAGGGCATGGGAAGGAGGTCGTGGGTGTTGCGGCCGAGGACGCCGGTCCAGCAGAGGTGGTCCGAGACCCAATGCGCCTTGGTTCGGTCGGCCAGGGCCTTGAGCTTCTTCAAGTGCTCGCGGTTCAGCGGATCCGTGCTGCCAATCGACATCGAAACGCCGTGGAGGGCCACCGGGTAGCGTTCGGCGACCTGGTCGAGCACGTAGGCGGGCCGGCCGCCGGTGTCGAGGTAGTTCTCGGCGAGGATCTCGAACCAGTCGATCTTCGGGGCCCTGGCCAGGATGTGCGCATAGTGGACAGTGCGCAGACCGATCCCGATGCCGAGATCCTTGAATCCGAATCGGTTGCCTTTCGGCTTGGGGTTCATGGGGCGTTCTTAAAAGTGTAGAAGAAAAAGGCCGCGGGGTTGAAGCCCCGCGGCCGTGGACTGCTCAACCCGAGAGGCTAGGAGCCTGTGGTGAAAGTTCGCCGGCTGACTTTCGCCACGGGCTGCTAGGCCTTGGGCTTCTCGGCGTGCTTCACGGGAACCGCGCAGCCGCCCTTGCCCTTGCAGGTGTTCTTACCGGCGCAGCCCTTGTCGCCGGTCTTGCAGCCGCCCTGGGCCTTGCAGTCGTTCTTCTTGGCGCAGTCGTGCTTCGCCGCGGTGGCGCAACCTCCCTTGCCCTTGCAGCTGTTCTTGCCGGCGCACCCGGCGTCTCCGGTTTTGCAGGCCCCCTGGCCCTTGCACTCGTTGAGCCCCTTGCAGGCGTGTTTCGCCTTATCTGCGGTCGCCGCGGCCTTTCCTTTGTCGGCCCCGCAGCCGTCCTTGCCGCCGCAGCTATGGGCTTTGGCTTTGTCCTGAGTCTTCTTGGTGTCGTCGGCGAACACTTTGGTTCCGGCCACAACACCTGCCGCGATGCCCGCGATGGCTTTCGTGAAATCTCGACGCTTCATAATTTCTTTGGAACTCCTGATTTAGCGCCCGCTTCGAAGCGACTCCCCGAGCGTCGCCGAGCGCGAACCTTGAAAAGGGGACTTGTTGGTTTCGAGCCCGAGCCGACCCTTCGGCTTAAGACCCGTTTGGTAGTGGCAATGCTACATGCGAACCAGGCCTTTGGATGGCGGAAAAGGCCCGTCGGTTTCACTTAACACCGAAGGTGCGTCCGAAAAGACGGCCCGACCCCGCCGCAAAGTCGAAAGGCAGGCGAAAGCAACCGTGCTTTCGTGTTAGGTTTCGCCTCGCCGTCACAATGCCTCCTCTCACCACGGACGCTCTGGTCTTGCGGACGTTTCCGCTCGGGGAAATGAGCGTTGTAGTGGTGCTTCTTACCAGGAGCAAGGGGAAGGTGAGGGCCGTGGCCAAGGGTGCCCGCGGCCCGGGCGACCGTTATCAGTCGTCCCTCCAGCCCCTTTCGGAAGTTCGCACCACTTTGTACGGTCGTGAAGGGACGGAACTGTTCCGGCTCGGCGCGGTCGAGCTTCTCCGTTCGTCCGAACCTCCAAACAGCAATCTCGAAAGCCTCCTCGCGTTGGAATACTGCGCCGAATTGTTCGAAGCCTTCCTGGCCCCCGAGGCGCGGGACGATGACGGCTACCGTCTGGGCCGCTCCTGCGTCACCGCACTCAAGCAGCGGGGCTCGAATGGCACCGCGGTGATGCGATATGCCGAAGCCTGGACGCTCAAGCTCCATGGGCTTTATCCCTCGCTGGTGCGCTGCCTCAACTGCCGGAAGGCGTTGACCGAGGGGCTGTGTTTCGATCGCGCGGCCGAACGCGTGGTCTGCGCCAGTTGCGGGTCGAAACGAACCGAGGTTCTGGACGCCGATTCCCGGGCGCTGATGCGGGCGGCCCTCCGCCTGTCTCCCGTCAGTTTCTCGGAACGAACCGCGGGCATCGACCTCACTCCGGTGGCGAAGTTCCACAAGGAGTTGATTGAGCGCCATCTCGGACGATCTCTCAACTCGTCGCGTGTGATTGAGAGTGTGCTTCGGTCATGAGTCTGAGTTTCTCGGGAATCGTATCGACGCTGAACGCGTTCTGGGAGAAGCAGGGTTGCCTGATTCAATTAGGGGTCGACTCCGAAGTGGGGGCGGGGACGATGCACCCCGAGACTTTCCTTCGCGTGCTCGGCCCGGAACCGTGGAAAGTGGCCTACGTGCAGCCTTCCCGGCGACCCACGGACGGGCGCTATGGCGACAATCCGAATCGGCTCTACAAGCACCACCAGTACCAGGTGATCCTGAAGCCGGCTCCCTCCGCGGTGCAAGACCTCTACCTCGAGTCGCTTCGTGCTTTGGGCATCGAACCGGCCGATCATGACGTGCGGTTCGAGGAGGACAACTGGGAATCTCCCGCGCTCGGCGCGTGGGGGATCGGGTGGCAGGTTTTGCTCGACGGGCAGGAGATCACTCAGTTCACCTACTTCCAGCAGGCAGGCGGGATCAACCTGTCGCCGATCTCCGCGGAGATCACCTACGGGCTGGAGCGGATCGCGATGTACCTGCAGGACAAGGCGGATGTGTTCGACGTGGAGTGGACCTCCGGTGTCCCGTACCGCGCGGTGCGTCACGAGGAGGAGTTTGAGCTTTCGCGCTACAGCTTTGAACTCGCCGATGTCGATCTGCACATGCGTCTGTTCGACGGGGCCCTTGGCGAGGCGAAGCGGCTTCTCGAGACCGCAGGGCCGCGTGTGGCCCTTGCCGCGTACGACTGGGTGCTGCGCGCGTCCCACGCTTTCAATGTGCTCGATGCCCGCGGCGGGATCTCGGTGACCCAGCGCGCCTCGATGCTGTTGCAGATTCGCAAACTCGCCTGCGCGGTGGCCGCGGCCCATGTTGAGGACCGCTGGCCTGCTCCGCCGAAAGACGCGGGAGCGCAGAAGTGAAGCGCTCAATCATGGCGCGCCTGGATTGGGAGCAGACGCCTGGTAGTTGGAATCCGCGAGTCCGTACGACGAGGAGGGCTTGCCGCGCCGGGGCGCGCGCAAGCCTGGCCTCGGGCCGCGGCGGGTCCGTCACACTGAGGTCGCCCAACGATGGAATCGTGTGTTCCGTACCCGCCTCGGATCGGCGAAGGTACCAACGGAATTTTGTGACTCGCCTCTACGCCCCTGCGCGTGCA